>DJPC01000048.1:0-29756 GCA_002439665.1 Dialister sp. UBA6422 | reverse complement strand
GTCCCCGTTACGGATAAAGCCATTAAAGTATAATGCAGGGTGGTACCGCGATTTCGCCCCTGTCCCAAAGTGGACAGGGGCTTTTTGATACCATGTTGCTGGCAAAGTATAAATGCAAGGTGGTACCACGCGATGCGTCCTTGCCCAGTTGGGGCAAGGACGTTTTGTATTGGTATCCCATATGGAGATGGCAAGTGATAAACCGGAGTGGTACCGCGCTATAGCGCCTCTGTCTGATACAAATCAGATAGAGGTGTTTTTTTATGGGAAACAAGGAAGAGTGACATACACTTCACATGTGCTATTAAAAAAAGGAGAAAATAAAATGGAAATGAAAAAATTGATGAAAACAGCAGGTTTGGGTTTGATGTTGGCAGCTGCTATGGCAGGCCTGGCAGGTTGCGGTGGCAATAAGGATAAAGCATCTGGCGGTGCTAAAGTCGCTAAAATCGGTTTCATCAATGGCGTTAGTGGCGGTGTAGCTTCCTATGGCCTTTCTGAAAAAGAAGGCTTTGATATGGCAGTAGAAGAAGTCAATAAGGAAGGCAAGATCCATATCGATTCTGAAATGGTAGATACCAAGGGCAATGTACAGCAGGCAGTGAGTGCTGCACAAAAAATGATTGCTGCTAAAAAAGTATTGGTCGTAGGACCGCTGATTTCCGGGGAATACAAAGCGGTAGGACCGCTTTTCCAGCAGGCTAAGATTCCGCTTCTTGGTGTAGCTACTTCTGCAGAAGGTTTGATCGAAATCGGTGACTACATGTTTAGAAACTGTGTGCCGGAATCTCAGAACATTCCTCAGACTGTTAAGAAAACCCATAAACTTCTGGGATATAAAAATGTAGCCGTTTTATATTCTAATAATAATGAACATCAGGTATCTGCATACAAGACTTTCAAAAAAGCATTGGAAGATGAAGGGGTCAACATTGTAGCTACTGAAACATTTGCTGATAAAGATACAGACTTCAGTGCACAGCTTACTAAGGTTCAAAGCGCCAATCCAGATGCCATCGTTGTAGCAGGTTACTACCAGGAAGGTGGTCTCATCTTGAAGAAGATGAGAGAAATGGGAATGAATCAGCCAGTTCTTGGGGATAATGGGTTTGTTTCTCCAGAGCTCATTAAGATCGCAGGACCTGCTGCTGATAATGTCTATGTTTCTTCTATGTGGTCTCCAGATAGAGACAGTGAAGCAACCCGCAAATTTGTTAAAGATTTCAAAGCAAAATATAATCATGATCCAGATAACTTTGCTGCTTGCGCTTATGTATCTGTTAAACTGGCTACCAAAGCTATGGAAGATGCAGGTACCACTACAGATTCTAAGAAAGTTAGAGATGCACTTGCCAATGTTAAGAACTTTGAAAGTGCTGTAGGACCGATGAACTTTAACAACTCTGGTGATCCAGTGGTAGATTTGGTTCTTCTTAAAGTAGAAGATGGAAAATATACCACACTCAATGTGTAAGAAAAATGGTTTTGCAAAAATATGTAAGTAACGTATTATAATAAAAGAAACGGACAGGATATTTCTTATGAAAATATACTGTCCGTTTCTTTTTTGTGTAAAAAGGGAGAATACACTTTTCTATTTGTAGGTGCTCTCTAGGTGTGATTCTGATATGTGGCAACCATATCTTTTGAGCGTGGGCAATCAAAGCTGTATGGACATGGTTGCTAATGAGCCAATAGATTCCCCATCCGGATTTTTCGCAGCTGTGAAAGTCCAGTTTTTGATACAATTTTCTACATATTTAGAAAGAATTTTATAATCAGCGGGAGTTAGTATATCGCTTCTTTCAACTTCAGGTTTGCCTTCTGGTTTTCCTGTAGAATCAATATATAGTTTGATAGAAAGGGAAGGATGATGATTTCTTTCAGCAGCGTCTTTTACTTCAGAAGGCATATCTTTCAAGATTTTGACTGTAGCCATTGCTGGAGTAGTTATCATGGTGGAAATGAATCGAATCGGTACAGAGACCATCATGGGAATGGCTTTTTCTCCTCTCTTAGCTGGACGAAAAGACCAACTATTTACAGATTCCATGGCATATTGGTCTAAAATGATGGAGCCAGAACTTTGGATAACTTCTGGATTTAAAACCGTTCCATCTTCCGTGATTGTGAGACGGATCAGTGTAGTGGCGGAATGGGGAAGGATAGCCATCGATTCCTGGACGGCTTTGGTCTGCGGGGCCATTTTGGCGGATTTTACTGCTGGGGGTGTTTGTGCATCCTCTGTGAGAGGTGCGCCATCTTTTCCTAAGTAGTATCCTTCCGGAGGAAGTGTTGCAGAAGCGGAAGTACCTAACAGGAATGATATAGCCACTGTAAGCCATAGTTTTTTCATATCTATATCCTTTCATGTATACAATTATAATGATTTTCTTATTTATTTTAATCAAAAGCTATTTATATTGCAATAGAAATGGATGTATATCTGGTTGGCTTACAGGACATAATTAGGCATAAGCAGGACTTTAATAAGAAAGTTTCGCTTTCTGTTATTTCTAGGGGATGTGTGGGTAGACAGTAAGAAAAAGCGCATTACAATAGAAAATAGGAAGTGATATATATGAAACAATCTGATCAAAAAGCATTGGAAGAGGAAGCACGGAAAGCGGGAGCTGCTGATACTCGTTGGATCAATGTAGCATCCATTCCTAAAGGCGTTTGGACAAGGATGAAATGCCAATTTGGGTGCGAGCAATATGGCAAATGTCTTTGCTGTCCGCCCTATATCCCTTCTCTTTCAGATATGGAAAGATTTCTCAATGAATATACGACAGGCCTTTTGGTAAAATATACCATATCTGTTACGGAAGAAAAATGTAGAAATTGGAAATCGGTGGATAGAAAAATCAATAATGACTTGCTCCGTTTGGTGGTACGAATCGAGCGGGCGGCTATGATGAAAAATTATTACAAAGCATTTGCTTTGAAGGCTGGCCGGTGTGCTCTTTGTGAAGTGTGCAATTTAAAGCATTGTGTGCATCCTGATCTAGCAAGACCATCTATGGAAGCTTGCGGCATTGATGTATTTGCGTTAGCCAAAGAAAATGGCTTCGATACACGAATGTATACCGGAGCCGTAAAAGAAATTTCTGTCTATGGATTGGTTTTACTTGAATAAATCATTTTAATAAAACAGATATATGGTCGTGGAGCCGTGAATGAATTTTCGTTTTGGAATATTTATTGGGGCTCCTTATTTTTTTAAGAGAGAAAAACCATAGTCTAAAAGCTGGCCTGCTTCAGTGACGCGGGTGTCAAAATCTTGAGAGTGCATCACGATTACAATGAGGGTGTCATTGCCTTTGGTAGCTGCTGCTGCTAGGCAACCACCAGCGGCTCTTGTGTAACCGGTTTTGATACCAATGCATCCAGGATAGGAGTAGAGAAGGGCATTAGAGTTTTCATAATATAGATTTTGCATAGGTTTTTCATAATGGATTTGTTTTCCCTTGGTGGATACGATGGCTCTAAATTTTTTATTTTTGAGACCATAACGGGCAATTTTTGCCATGTCTATGGCTGTGGAATAGTGATTTTCATCAGGCATGCCATTGGCATTGACAAAATGGGTATCTTGGCAGCCAATGGATTTTGCTTTTTCATTCATCATATCTGCAAAGTGATTTACGTTACCACCGATAGCTTCTGCTAGAGCGGTGGCAGCCCCATTATCGGAAATGAGCATCATTTGGTAAGTGAGGTCTTCTGTGCGAATCCATTCACCACCAGATAAAGCAGTGGATTCTACATTGGCAGCATTGGCACTGATGGTGGTCATGTGGTAAGGATCACCTTTTTCTAGGGCCAAGATACAGGTCATCATTTTGGTCATACTGGCTGGATATTCTCTTTTATTTCCATTTTTTTCATAGAGAATTTTTCCGCTTTTAGCATCCATAATGACAGCTGCGTCAGCCGTAATTTCTGGAGGAGCAGCATAGGCAAAGGAAATACTGAAAATCAGAAATAGAAAAAATAGAAAAATTTTACGTATCATATAAAACTCCTTTTGATGAAATTAAAATGGAGGTGTGGCGAGAAATGTGTAATGCCACACTGTAAAAAGCCCACGCCGATGAGCATGGGCCTTTTCTCTTACCAAGTGTTAACTGATGAACTAGAGACTTGTGCCAGCAAAGATATACAGCATGTCTATCCATGAGTTACGGGTCAGTCATTACAGGAAAATATATTTTAAAATGAATACAACGGTAAGGCCCATCATAAGAGGGCTGACTTTTTCTTTCTTTCCCGCAATGAGATTGATGATGGTATAGGAAATGACACCGAATGCGATACCTTCTGCAATAGAGTAAGCAAATGGCATAGCAATGACAGCTAAGTAGCAAGGAATGGCTTCAGTCATATCATTGAAGTCAATGCCAGCTACTGCGGTGAACATTAAGAACCCTACAGTGATTAAAGCCGGTGCAGTTGCAAAAGCTGGAATAGCCATGAAGAATGGGGAGAAGAAGAGAGCGAGCAAAAAGAGAATGGCTACGGTGACGGCAGTAAGACCAGTGCGGCCTCCTTCTGAGACGCCAGCTGCACTTTCTACATAAGTAGTGGTGGTGGAAACGCCAAGTACGGAACCAATAGAAGTGGCTACTGCATCAGCCATAAGAGCGCCTTTGATACGTGGTAATTTGCCATTGGCATCTAGCATATTGGCTTTAGAAGAAACACCTATTAATGTACCAAGGGTATCAAAGATATCAACAAAAAGGAAAGCCAGGAGAACCACAACGAAGTTGAAAGTGGCTACCTGAGAGAAATCCAGTTCCATAAAGAGAGGAGATAGGCTAGCTGGTGTAAAAGAAGCTAGTCCATTAGAAAGGTTTGGTAGTGTACTGAAAGCACCTTTGGATGGATCTGGTACATAAAGACCAGAAATTTCGCAGAGGATACCTAAAATCCAGGTGAATAGTATGCCCCATAGGATATTCCCTTTGACTCTTTTTACCATGAGAATGCCTGTGAAAAGTACACCTAGGATAGCGAGAACTACGGTGATTCCTGTGGTATGGAAACTGCCATCCATGAGGGCACTTTTAAAGGAGAAAAGAGAAATCTTGGTGGCTGGGTTCGCAACGATAATTTGTGCACCGCAAAGTCCTATGAAAGCGATGAAAAGACCAATACCAGCAGAAACAGCTCGTTTTAGATTCAGTGGGATTGCATTGAAGATAGCCTCACGAACATTAGTGAGGGAGAGAATAATAAAAATCATTCCTTCCACGAAGACGGCTGCCAGTGCCATTTCCCAAGTATATCCCATCTGCTGCACTACAGTGAAAGCAAAGAATGCATTGAGCCCCATACCTGGTGCTAAAGCAAATGGATAGTTGGAGAAAACAGCCATTAGCATAGTGCCAATGAATCCCGCAATGGCGGTGGCGGTAAGGACAGCTCCTTTATCCATACCCGTGGTACTCATAATACTTGGGTTGACCGCTAAAATGTAAGCCATTGTCATAAATGTAGTAATACCTGCCATTATTTCTGTTTTCACAGAAGTACCGTTTTCACTAAGGTGGAAAACTCGCTCCAAAAGCCCCGAATCCTTTTCCATAACAAACTCCTTTCAAAAAATAATGGAACTGAAAACGTTGGAATCGTTTTTATTATATGATTTTTGGGAATGAGTAGCAAGAAAAATTGATGAGAAAATAGTAGAACGCCGTAAGTAGAAAAAGATGTACCATGTATGGATATACTTACTTTTCGCCGCTCCTTTTATGTTTTTTCTTGAACCCTATAAAGTACCTTGTTAGAATAAGAATACAAATGAAAAGAGGGAAAACTATGAGTGTATGTAATCTATGCCCTCGGGCATGTAAAATCGATAGAAAAGAGAGCTTGGCTTCTAAAGGCTTTTTAGGATATTGCCAAAGTGCCATGCTTCCAGTGATTTCAAGAGCGGCATTGCATCATTGGGAAGAACCATGTATTGCGGGAACTCGGGGGGCAGGGACTGTCTTTTTCTCAGGATGCAATTTGTCTTGTGTATACTGTCAGAATTATGAGATATCAGAGAGAAGAAAGGGGATCGAAGTTTCTATAGAAAGGCTTCGGGATATTTATTTTGAATTGATCAAAGCAGGGGCTCATAATATTGACCTGGTCACACCGACCCATTATACCCATGCTATTTTTCAAAGTCTAAAAGATCCACTTCCTGTACCTGTAGTGTATAATTGTGGCGGCTATGAAAGTGTTCATACGGTGGCATTCCTTCGTAGAAAAGTACAATGTTGGCTTCCTGATTTGAAATATTATAATTCTTCTGTATCTAAACGGTATAGTGATGCTTCCGATTATTTTGAAAAAGCATCGGCTGCCATTGAGCAGATGTTTCGACAGACCGGGCCTTATCAAATGGATACCCATGGTATTTTGCAAAAAGGGGTACTCATTCGTCATCTGATCCTGCCAGGACAGGTGGAAGATACGAAGCGTATTTTGGAATATGTGGCAGACACATTTGCACCAGGGGATGTGCTTTTTAGTCTTATGCGGCAATATACACCTTGTGGTAGAGCATCAGAATTTCCGGAAATCAATCGCAAAATCACTGATGAAGAATATGAAGAATGTGAATCTTATATGGAAGAATTAGGAATTGTTGATGGATATGTACAGCAGAAAGAAAGTTCTGATAAAGCATTCATTCCGGCTTTCGATGGAACCGGTGTCCTTCAGGCAGCTAAAAATGAAAAATAAAAAGAGTGATAGAAGAAGCATGATGTGTCCCATCGCTTCTTCTATCACTCTTTTATTTATTTAGTGGAGGCTCGATTATTCATGCAGCCGATATTTATAAAAAACATGGAATGAAATTTTTATACGTAAATGCATGGCAATATACATTAAAGTATAAATACCTTTACACCTTACCCATAAAGACATCCTGCCCCAAGTGCATGAATGAACAGTTACGATTTATACTTGTGGCTTTTAATATATAGTGGAGTCTAAGAACCAACAACTAGTAACCTATTGTCGCAGTATAGACATTATTTCACTTCACGAAGTGGATGAGAGTCCCCAGTAAGAGACCGTGCTCCATGTTCTGTGATGACATAGGTGTTTTCTGTGCCCACTATGCCTAAGCCTGGAAGTGCGATCTTAGGCTCTACAGCAAATGTCATTCCTGGCTCTAGAATATCTTTAAATCCCTTAGCAATGGCAGGAGCTTCATCCATGACAAGGCCTATGCTGTGTCCTAGGAATTTACCTCCATTCATAAATCCATCACCATAGATATTGTTAAACTTTGACATAGGAATCAGGTATAGGTCTTCTACGGGAACGCCAGGCTTCATCAGATTCACTACGTCTTGCTCTAAGGCGAGACAACATTTTTGTGCCTCTATCATTTGAGCGGCTTCTTTGTCTTTTGCCAGGTCTCCATAATAGTACACCACTGTTTTATCGGTATGGTAACCATCAAAGCCGCAGGGGATATCCAAATATACTAGACGACCCGGTTTTAATTGGCGGAAAGCATTTCCGATGGATTGTACAGCAATGCAGGTACCATCTGTACCTCCAGGACCGTCAAAACCAGTGCGGACCAGTCCACTTTTACCGAAGGATGCCAGCCCTATTGCTTCTTCTCCCAAGGATTGATTAAAACGAGCTGTACCATGGGATCCTCTTTGTACCATTTCACTATAGATTTCAATGGCCAGCTGTGCTTCGCTGATCCCTTTATGAATCAATTTGGGGGCAATCACATCCAGTGCTGTTTCATGGATAGCACCAGAACGTTCCATTTGCGCAAGTTCATAGGGACTTTTACGTAAACGCAGGGTATATAATACATGGTCAAAAGAGCCTACTTCTTCAAAGGGGAAATATTTATGAATCATTTTTTCCCAGTCCAAGGTGGCTTTTTTTGTCTCCACGTACATGATTTTGGGAGTATGACCATAAAATGCAGCTGCTTCACGGAAACTGTGCATAGGGCGGATATCGCTGAAATGAGATTCATGGACAGCGCGGGCATAATTGCGGCGTACCCAGAAAATTGCATCTTGCGGGCGGATGAGTAGTACGCCGTCTTGCATGGTGCCAGTGAAGTAATACATGGCTATTTTATGGTTAATTGCTGCCATTTCCCAACCTGGATGTTCTTTATCCATGGCTAGACGAAATTTTTTCAAACGAGTCTCCAGTTCACTGGCTGGTACGGGACGGATAGCATCTGTTAATAGAGTTTCTTGCTCTAAAATTGCCATATCAATCACTCTCTTTCTTATCTTATGGATGAGAATTGGCTATTGCTTTTGTAATTTAAGTCAAATTATCGATTTTACCGTTTTTCTGTTTTTTCCATAAATGGATGAGCCAATACAACAAAACGTGTATGATCTGCTTCCCCGATTTCACCTGCGTCATCAGAGGCTGTAATATGGAAAGTGATTTTTTTCCCTTTTACATCTGTGACTGTAGCAGTGGCAGTGATTCTTTTCCCTGGAAGTGTGGGTGCTTTATGGGTAAGTCCAATGAAACCACCTACGGTCGTTTCATCACCTGTTAGACTATCTTTTAATGCATCACAGGCTGCCTCCTCCATGAGAGCAGAAAGTACAGGGGTTGCTAGCACGGGAAGAGAGCCGCTCTTGACAACTTTAGCGGTTTCATTGTCTGCCACGATACGTGTGGCTGTGCCGGTATGTCCGATGGTTATATTCATAGTGATCCTCCTTTGATCATACATTTTTTACTACATGCCATAGATCAGCATTCTCTGGATACCTTTTCCTGCATTTTTCTTAAGATATTCCTATGTGATTTTTAAACCATCTATGACATATTGGATAAATTTATTGTACCATGCAAGACGGTCATTTCCCAATTTCTGAAGGAAGTTAATAAATATGTTATAATATATGAGCAATATATTATATATCGGGGGAAACGGATCATACATAGAGGTGCAATTTGGAAGAGAAGAAAACGAAGGCTCTCTTGAAAGAACCCAAAAAAGAAAATAAGAAAGCCATTTCTTTAGGGATTGGATTTTTTTTGTTATGCTTGATAGGAAGTATAGGTACGTATTTTTATAGCTATGACCATATTGATTTGAAAGGGAAAGCCCATATTCAAATCGATAAAAACGCAACAGGTCACGATATTGCTGATTTATTGGAACGAAAAGGTGTCATTCGGAGTGCTACGCTGTTTACCATATATGGTCGTATATTGGGAACAGGAAATAAATTGCAAAGCGGAAATTATACACTGGACCAAGGGCTGACAATCAAAGAGGCTGTGCAAGAGTTACAAAGTGGGCATATTAATATGGCTACAGTCACGGTACCAGAAGGATCGACGGTTCATCAAATAGCCTTGCTCCTGCAGCAGGCAGGGGTACAAGGCGGGAATGATTTTGAAAACGTGGCTTCTACCTATGGCCCTTTGAAATACCAATATGGTCCAGTGGCTGTTTCTATCAAAGGAGAAGGATTCCTTTTCCCTGATACCTATGAGATTCCACTTACCTATACGGCACGGCAAATCTGTGATATGATGTATCACCAGACTGACGTCAAACTAGATGAAGATATAAGGCGCCGGGCCCAGGAAAAGAAAATGACACTTCATACGCTTATCACTTTGGCTTCTATGGTGGAAAGGGAAGCTCGTTTTCCTGAAGACCAGGTGCCAATTGCTTCAGTGATGCTGAAGCGATTGCAAATTGGTATGCCGCTTCAAATCGATGCCACGATCCAATATGCCTTAGGAGAGCAGAAGGAAGAGCTGACGATTGCAGATACGAAGTTAGATTCACCTTATAATACTTACATCCATACAGGGCTTCCACCAGGACCTATCGGTAGTCCCGGACTGGATGCAATCAAAGCGGTGCTTGATGCCAAACCAGGAGAATATCTATATTATGTGGCGCAAGCTGATGGGCATCATGTGTTTACTAAATCTTATGAAGAGCATCAGACAGAGACGGAGAATATTTATGGTTCAAGTTCCTAGTCATATAAAGCAAATTCTAGAAGAATTGGAAGAGGAAGCGGAAAGAAATAGAGTCCCTATTATTCGCGGTCCGGAACGAGAAATACTGCTCCAAGCGGCAGATAGGTCTTATCCCAAACGGATTTTGGAAGTAGGAACAGCTATTGGTTACTCTACCTTACTCTTGGCTTCCCATTTTCCAAAAGCGGAGATTGATACTTTGGAAATCGACCCACTGCGTCATAAACGGGCGGTGGACGTGATGGAAAAAGCAGGGTATGCCAAAAGAGTCCATTGCCACTTAGGAGATGCCGCGATGCTCCTTTTGCAAATGAAAGGTCCATATGATTTTTTGTATTTAGATGGTCCTAAGGGACAGTACCTTAGGCAGCTGAAAGAAGCAGAGCCCAAATTATCAGACCATGCAGTCATTGCAGCAGATAATGTTCTTTTTCGAGGACTGGTAAAAAGTAAAGAGCCCGTGCCCCATCGCTACCGCACTTTGGTTATGCGGCTTCGAGAGTATATCTCATATGTCAGTGAAACATATCACACGAAGATATACATAGAGGGAGACGGACTAGCGGTAAGTGAGAAGGTAAAAGTAAAAAGCTAGAAATAACGAATGGGCGCATTAGATATAGAAGTGACCTACATACAATATATGATTGGTAGCGTATGATCAGGTATGCGCTGTATCACCATTATGCATTCCTTGCTTTGACTACAGAGGATATCATTGCATATTAGATGAAAGGATTTATATATGAATAAAATAGAGCTTCTCGCGCCGGCGGGAACTATGGAAAAAATGAAAATGGCACTGCTCTATGGGGCTGATGCGGTATATTTAGCAGGTAAGGTCTTTGGCCTTCGTGCCTATGGGGGGAATTTCACCAAAGAAGAAATGAAGGAAGCGGTGGAATATGCCCATGGGATGGGAAAGAAAGTCTATGTGACAGTGAATATTATTCCTAGAAATGAAGATCTGGAAGGACTAGATGAGTATCTCAAATATTTAGAAAAGATCCACGTAGATGCTGCCTTGATTTCTGATTTGGGAGTATTTTCCTTAGCCCGTGAAGTGGCACCTGGTCTTCCTATCCATGTATCTACCCAGGCTAGTTCTGCCAACTGGCGTACAGTCAAAGCTTGGAAAGATATGGGGGCATCTCGTGTGGTTTTAGCCCGGGAAGTATCCGTTGCGGAAATGGCAGATATTCGGAAGAAAGTAGATATCGAACTGGAAGTTTTTGGTCATGGTGCGATGTGTATTTCCTGGTCTGGTCGTTGCCTATTATCCAATTTCTTTACCCATGGGAGACGGCAGTCTAATCGAGGAGAATGCATCCAGGCTTGTCGGTTTAAATATTCTGTCATGGAAGAATCTCGCCCAGGTCAGTATTGGCCATTAGAAGAAGATGAACATGGCACCTACATCTTCAATAGTAAAGACCTTTGTATGATTGACCATATTCCAGAACTTATCGAAGGCGGAGCCTCTTCTCTTAAAATCGAGGGACGCATGAAGAGCGTATACTACGTAGCTGCTGTGGTGGCTGCTTATCGCAAGGCCATTGATACTTATTATGCAGAACGAGGCGCTTATAAGGTGCGTTCGGAATGGCGAGAAGAATTGGAAAAAGTGTCTCATCGTCCTTACACCACCGCTTTTGCTTTCCAAAATCCAGACCATACGGCTCAGGAATATGTAAAATCTCAACCAGAGCAGCCCTATGATTTTGTAGGACTTATTTTGTCCAATGATACAGATAAAAAAGAAGCTAAGGTGCAGCAGCGTAATCATTTCAAAGTAGGTGAAACGCTGGAATATCTGACTCCTAAGGGAGATGTAGGGCTTTTCACCGTGGGACAACTGATCAATAAAGAGGGGGAGAAGGTGGATCGGGCGCCCCATCCGCTAGAAGAACTGATGATGAAAACCGAAGAAACTTTCCCAGCATATACCATATTGAGGAGACGAGCAAAAAATGGATGATACCAGAGTCTATATAGAAGTCCCACCGGAAACAGTGAATTACATCAATCGTATTATTGAGGGCTATGAATACCTAGGAATTCTGACCACATTAGATCCCAAACGAGCTACTTGTCAAATCAATTCTACCGCTGATACTAGAGATATAGTGATCGATGTATTGACCCACTTGGAGGATGTAAAAGTAAAGATTTTGGAAAAACGAGAAGACGCTTTGCCAAGGGAAAACTAAATTTAAGGCACAAAAAGGGCCTGTGACAAAATACGAAATGTTTTGTCACAGGCCCTTTTTTGTGCGTTTATTTATATAGAGCAGAGGGGTAAAAACTGGGTCAGGGAGATTTTTTATTAAGAGAATGATTTATTTTTGAAATTCATTTTGTAGTTCTTTATCATTGGTATGTTGATCTAGATTTGTTATTCCCCTGTATAGTTACTAGACTATCTATCTTTTTATGGATAAAGGTGGTATACTCTACAGTCAAAGACGAGCACCTTGTCTAGTTTTAATCATAGGGAAGGCTTTGAGGGGAAGCGTAGGGATTATTTCCTGGCCCCCTCTATTTTATTAGGTGTACTAACGGTTAGTCATTGACCATTGAAAAGTGGGAAAAATAAATCCAATTCTTATTATTCCTGGCACTTATGGTTTTCATCTCTAGCTTTTAGGCACCAGTCTACCAGTTACCTTTTTAAGGAGGATATTATGATTGCCAACGGACTCATTACTGATTTGTACCAGCTCACCATGGCCAATGCACTGTTTAAGAAGGGCATGCATGAGAAAAAAGTGGTTTTTGATCGTTTTTATCGAAAAAATCCATTTAACGGAGGATATACGGTTGTAGCTGGTGTGGCTCACTTGGTAGATTTTGTAAAACATTTCTGCTTTAGTAAAGAAGATATTGAGTATTTAAGAAACCTTGGCATTTTTTATCCTGAATTTTTAGATTATCTTTCTACTTTCCATTTCACCGGGGATATTTATGCTATGCCGGAAGGGACAGTGGCATTTCCTGGCGAGGTGATTGTTCGCTTTCATGGGACAACTATAGAAGCTATGCTCATCGAGACAGGTCTTTCGATGATTATGAATCATGAAAGTCTTATCGCTACTAAAGCGCGCCGGGTACGTACCGTGGCACCTAAGGATGCATTGATGGAATTTGGCTTGCGCCGGGCACAGGGGCATTCTGCTGGGCTTTGGGGGGCTCGTTCTGCTATGATTGGCGGCTTCAATGGAACATCTAATGTGGAAGCTGGAAAACTCTTTGGTATTCCTGTATTAGGAACTATGGCACACAGCTGGATCATGAGTTTTGATACCGAACTGGAAGCCTTTGAAGAATATGTCAAGCAGTATCATAATAATCTCATTCTTTTGGCTGATACATATAATGTATTGGAAATGGGTGTACCGGATGCTATTAAGATTTTTAGTGAACTCAAAGCCAAGGGGAAACTTCCAAAGGTTTATGGGATTCGTATTGACAGTGGGGATTTGGGATACCTTTCTAAGGAAGCCAAGAGAATGTTTACAGAAGCTGGCTTTCCGGATGCTATCATTTCTGGATCCAATGATTTGGATGAATATCTCATTCAGTCTTTGAAGGAACAGGGTTGTACTGTCACTAGCTGGGGTGTAGGTACGAAAATCATTACTGCTGATGGTACGTCTGCTTTGGGCGGTGTTTTCAAAATGTGTGCCCGTGAAAAGGAGGGCACCTTTGAACCGGTGATGAAGATTTCCAATGATGTGGCCAAAATGACCAATCCTGGTATCAAAGAAGTGCGTCGTTTCTATAAAAAGGGCAACGGCAAGATGATCACTGATCTGGTTTGCCTTTCTGATGAAGCTATGCCTGATGGTGGAGATTATACTTTGGTTACAGAATCAGCCAAATGGCGGAAGAAGGAACTGAAGGCAGGGACATATACTTGTGAGAATATGTTGAAACCAGTCATGAAACATGGGGAAACGTTGCCTCTTCCCACTTTGAAGGAAATCATCGCTTATGCCAATCAGCAAATGGATACCCTTTGGCCAGAATATACCCGTCTATTGAACCCCAATATTATGGAAGTCAATCTGTCGGATAAATTGCAGGCGCTAAAGAGTGAAATCATTGAAAAAGATCTGAAAAAATAGGTTATCATTCTGCCAATTTAAGTTGGATATATATTGAAAATACCGCTGGCATTGAGGGGTATAAATGGTTATTTCCATACTCTTTTATACCCTTGATGCTAGCGGTATTTTGCTACGCGAAATCATGGAGGGCCGTAGAATTATAATATTTTGATAGGCTGGTTAGATGTCTGATATTCGTAAAGAAATCGGCAGAATAAATAATCCAAAGATGCTATAATGAGACCAATGAAAGCATAGGGTATTTCCAATAAGAAAGGTGATCATATATGAAACTTAAAAAGTGGCTTACCGCTTCCTTTGTGGCAGCATCTCTCCTTATGGGAAGCATGGCGGTTCATGCCGATTCTTTAACATTGTCTGGCGGCGAGGTGCTTGACTTGGGCAGTCAGGTCACTGTCTATGATGGACAGCGTTCTTTCTTCGGAAGCCAGATTCATGATTGGCTAGTGGAAGGAAATCCGGAAGCGTCTATAGAAAAGGTATTGGTGGAAGAGAAGGTATTTCCTGAAAATTCATCCTATGCCAAAGAATTTGCTCTAGGAGCTGCTGATATTTTGCGTCATAGTAAGGTATATCAAGTAAGAGCAGCTGCTAATGACACATACTATCAGGGCATGGTGATTTCCCTTTCTGTATCTGATGCAGATGGTTTGAAACTTGCTCTATATCAGAAAGAGGCTATGAAAAATCACACCCTGCCAGAAAGTGAAGAAAATCCTATGACTGCAGCAGTACTTGCTTTGTGTCATGGTCATGTGACAGTGACATCTCACTCTTCTTGGAAAGATAAAACTTCTGAAAAAGGATTGCCATATCAGACAGGAGACGCCATGATTTCTGTGGAGCGGAATGGATTTACGATTCCTGTCTATGTCAAAGGGCTTGTTATGAAGGAAACAGGGCGTACCAACTATACGGTGCTTGTGGCAGATCAGGTCTCTGGTAAATATTTAGCACCATTTTTTGATACCGCTCTTGAAGGGGCAAAATAATGAAAAAAATCTATGGTTTGACGTTGGCACTGTCACTTCTCTTAGGTGGAGAATACGGCATTGCCAGCGAACCATCTTTTTTACCGCCTAAGACTTCTTCAGAGACACAGGTGGTTCATCATGAATGGGCACTATCTGATTGGCTTCCTGATGGGAATAAGACGCCTTTTCTAGGAAAAGTAAAATGGCCATCTTCTATGACATTTCAGCCGATTTCCTTAGCAGGTATACCAGCTAAGGATTCTTATACCGGGCTTGTGACCGTACATGATAAAAAAATCAGAGCTCCTATCATGGCAGTAGGTGTTGAAATGAAAGGGGCTCATGCAGATGACCTGTTTCAAGGCATGTTCCTTCCTGGTGGATACACAGAAGAAGCAGGGAAGGCTATGCTTTCCTTTAATATGGCTCTTATGCAGTCGGAAAATATGATGAACGATTTATTTTTGAAAACCATGACAAGTACGGTCAAGGTGACAGGGCAGGCGATTCCATTTGATCTCATGGCCGTAGATGTGTTATCAGTGGAACAATTGCACAAAATGAAATCTGTCAAGGATACTTATACATTTGCTATTCGGCCACTTTTTGTAGCCGATGGATGGATGATTCCTTTGTATGTTCGAGGTATAGCTGCCAAACGGGAAGGTGCGTATCGGTTCGTCCTTTTGGGAGGACTGGACAATAGCAAGGCAGAAGTCAATCAAGCTGCTTGGGAAGTGAGTCGATAGGGAATATAAAAAAGGTGACTGGGCCTGTAAGTGATGATGGGATGATCTCCATCATTACTTGCTGACTCAGTCACCTTTTTTATTATTGGCTTTTATTCTATTTGCATCAGTGCTTAGACACTATTAAGAGCTGCTGCGTATAGGGGATTTTTATTTTTCAGATACCATGGCAAGGAACATCTTATGTATTCTGTCATCATTTCCTACTTCTGGATGGAAGGAGAGCGCGATCTGGTTTTCATATCTTACGGCTACGATATGGTTTTTCACAGTCGCAAGAATATGTACTGATGGGTCTGCTTTGGAAATATAGGGGGCGCGGATGAAATTCATCTGCATATCTCCTATCCCTTGTATAGGAGCTGTGGTAATGAAACTTCCTAATTGACGGCCGTATGCATTGCGACGAACTGTTACCGGCAAGGTAGCAAAGTAGGTGTGCTCATCATTTTCCAAATGCTGGGCTAAGAGAATCATCCCGGCACAAGTAGCAAGGACAGGCAATCCTGCTTCGATTTTTTCTTTGAGGGGCTGAAAGAGACCTTCTTCACGAAGCAATTTTCCTTGTACTGTACTTTCTCCTCCAGGGAGAACCAGTCCATCTATAGGCTGGTCTAAATCTTTCAAATTTCGTATTTCTATACAAGAAGCTCCGAGCTTTTCTAGCATGTGTTCATGCTCGATAAAAGCCCCTTGAAGAGCAAGAATTCCTATGGTTTTCATATGTATATCCTTCAATGATCTTCTCAATGATTGTAAAAGGGAATAACTGGAGATTGGAAATCATTCATTACGAATCTCAATAATCCCTTTATTTATTTTCCTCTTTCTGCCATGAGGAGCTGGATTTCATCTTCATTGATGCCTACCATAGCTTCGCCCAGGTCCGTAGAGAGCTCAGCTAAGATTTCTGGATCCTTGTAGTTGGTGACAGCTTTTACGATAGCAGCAGCGCGTTTAGCGGGATCACCGGACTTAAAGATACCGCTTCCTACGAAGACGCCTTCTGCACCAAGCTGCATCATGAGAGCAGCATCTGCTGGGGTAGCCACGCCACCGGCTGCAAAGTTGACGACTGGAAGTTTCTTGTGGCCATGGACATAGACCACAAGGTCGTAAGGAACCCCTAGCTGTTTTGCGGCTTCAAAAAGTTCATCAGGACGCTTAGAGGCAATGCTGGCAATCTGGGTATTGATTTTTCTCATGTGACGGACGGCTTGGATGATATCCCCTGTGCCAGGTTCCCCTTTGGTACGAATCATAGAAGCACCTTCAGCGATACGGCGGAGGGCTTCTCCCAGGTCACGGGCACCGCAGACAAAAGGTACTTTAAACTGGTGCTTATCGATATGATATACGTCATCAGCGGGAGAGAGAACTTCACTTTCATCGATGTAGTCGATTTCGATAGCTTCCAAAATCTGAGCTTCTACAAAATGACCGATACGGCATTTGGCCATTACAGGAATAGAGACGGCTTCCTGAATGCCTTTGATCATTTTCGGATCACTCATACGAGATACGCCGCCTGCTTTTCTGATATCTGCAGGAATTCGTTCCAATGCCATGACGGCACAAGCTCCAGCGGCTTCTGCAATTTTTGCCTGTTCTGGGGTGGTGACATCCATAATGACACCACCTTTAAGCATCTGTGCCAGTTGTTTGTTTAATTCGTAACGATTTTCATTTGCCATGATGATGTTCCTTTCTGTAACAAAGAAATGCAAAGGTGCGTAATGCAAAGTGAGAAATGCGTCATAGTGGTGCGGCGCACAATTTATATAGCACTGCCAAAAAGATAGACAGACATGCCATACTGCATATTTATTAAAGGAAATACGAAAATATTCGAATAAAGGCGCAATTTAAAAGAAGGCAGAACTTTTTGCATGTAAGCTGTCTTCTTTTGTAAAAATATTTACTCAATTATACAAAGGGGATAGGAGCTTTGTATGTGGTTGTGTTCTTTCCATCATGACGCATGGAAAGTGAAATAGGTATGTATCATTGGCATCAATATTTGCCATCAATCATCCGGCGGACATGATTGTTGAGTTTCCATTTCCATACGAGGAAAGGTCCGAAGATGACGCCTAAGAGTGCTTGAAGAATTTCAAAAGGGAGTTTAATCCAAGCATATTCTGGTGTAGCGTATACGTAAGCACGACCGATGGAGTAACCAGTGACCATGATGATTGCACCGATGAGGACAGCCAGGATGGTAGCGACTTTCGGTTTGCTTTTTAAGAAATGGTGCGCAATATAGGAAATAGCCATAGCCTGCAAACCGTGGGTAATGAGGGAAACAAACATAGGCGCGGGATAGAAGAAGAAATCTCCTAGAAATGCGCCAATACCTCCTACTAGGAAAGCACTCATAGGATCTAGCATCAGTGCTGCAGCTACGATGGCGGTGTCGTTTAAGTACAGGTGACCACCAGGGACAGGAATACCGAAAGAAGATAAACCGATATTAATAGCCATTAAGAGTCCGCAAATAGTGAGCCATCTGGTATTGTGTTTTGTATGGGTAGAAAAGGAAGAAGTAGAAATGGTTTCTTCTTGTGACATGGTATAAAATCTCCTTATTATGTAGTTCATATCAGTATCTCTTCTAGAAATCCAGTTTTCTTGTCTCACTGATATGTCTCGTATTATAATATGAAACTGGATATATAAAAATCACCAAAAATGTTTTAAAAAATAAGACCAGATAAAGATGGACAAGGTGCATTTATGACAGCGTATATGAAATTATATATAGAATTGCGGGAGCATATCACTGGGGGAATCTACGGATATGGGGAAAAACTTCCCTCTAAACGGCAGCTTTCTGAAAGTCATGGGATCAGTCTGATTACAGTAGCCCATGCGTATGATTTGCTCGTAGAAGAAGGCTATGTGGAACCTCGTGAGCGGAGTGGATATTATGTTATTTTTCGAAAGGGAGATGCCTATCCAGTGTCTGTGAGAAAACGAAGATTTTCTCTAGGAGATATTGGTCATACCAAAACGGAACGCAGAGAAGCTGGGGAAGAAGATTTATTTCCCTTTTCTGCCTTTGCTAAAACTATGCGAAGTGTCCTTTCTATGTATGGAGAAAAAATACTTCGTCCTTCACCTAATCATGGAGTAGAGGAACTCAGAGAAGCTATTGCCTCTTACTTGGCAAGAAGCCGGAATATGCGGGTCAGTCCAGAGCAGATATGGATTGGTTCAGGGGCGGAATATTTATATGGCCTTCATATCCAAGTGCTAGGAAGAAAGCTTTTATATGCCTTGGAAAATCCCTGTTATGAAAAGATCAAAAAAGTGTATCAAGCCAATGAGGTGGCCACTGATTTACTGACTATGGGAAAAGATGGGATAGAAAGTAGCGAATTGGAACGAACAAAAGCGCAAGTACTTCACGTGACGCCTTTCAACAGTTATCCATCTGGCATTACGGCTACGGCATCCAAACGGGCTGAATACATAAGGTGGGCTAAGGAGCGACAGGGGATCATTATCGAAGATGATTTTGATTCGGAATTTACGTTGCTGTCCAAGCCAGAAGATACTCTTTTTTCTCTAGAACCTCATGGGACAGTGATTTATATGAATAGTTTTTCTAAAACCATTGCGCCTTCCATTCGAGCAGGTTATTTGGTATTACCAGATCATATACGCTCCTTCTATGAAGCAAAAATTGGTTTTTATTCCTGTACCGTTCCTGTATTTGACCAGCTGGTCTTGGCAGAATTTATTAATAACGGTAATTTTGAAAGGCATATCAATCGGGTGCGAAGAAGACGGCGGAAACTCAGTGAGGCATTAAACGTGAGGAGCTAGGTGTAAAGGGATGACTCGTCAGTGGAGAAAACATCGTTATGATTGAGCTAGAGAAGGACATATATTTTCTGATTTTTCCAAAATTCTAGTTATTGGCCGTGTTTTTCCATTAATGCACTACTTTCCCTATTGATTTTTACGCTCTTCTCTTTCCCTTTTATCTAGCGATATATTGGTTTTCCATGGTATACTAGGTCAATACGAATTTTACACATATATGATGACTAATAGACCTAAGAGGGGGTATAGATGTCTCCTGGTTACCATGTATAGTAAAAGTAAAATAGTAGTCAAAGTAGAATGGGAGGATGTTATGAAGCAAGAAAAAGAAGTTCGTTTGGAAGATGTGGAAAGAGGCAAGAAGGAGCTAGATGAAAAAGCGCAGAAGATGTTGGAGGATAAAGATGTCGATTCCCGTATGCGCATTTATGAAGGCCCTTTAGGAAAAGCATTGATTGTTTTGCTCTGTGTGTGGACAGCATTTCAGCTGTATTTCACTACTTTAGGAGCTATTAGTGCTATCAATTTAAGAGCCATTCATTGCATTTTTCTTTTATTATTTACGTTCCTATTATTTCCTACCTATAAGAAGGAAAAAAGGAGAAGGAAAATTCCCCCTATTTGGGATTGGTTCTTTATAGCCGGTTCTATAGGGTCTTTTGGGTATCTCATTTTGAATTATACCCGCATTGCACAGACCGGTGGCCGTATCAATGATATGGAAGTGGGCATTGCTTTGGTAGCCATTGTGTGTGTCTTTGAAGCCGCTCGTCGTGCATCGGGCAATTTAGCCATTTTGGCAGCGGTGTTCCTGGCATATAACTGGTTTGGCGCGTACCTTCCCGGTTATTTTGGACACAATGGATTTACTTTGAAGCGTGTCCTCATTACCCAGTTTTGGGGCACCCAGGGGGTATTGGGTACTGGTATCGGCGTATCAGCTACGTATATTTTTCTTTTTGTTGTGTTTGGGGCATTTTTGAAGCACAGTGGATTTTCGAAATTTATCAATGACTTTTCCTTGACCTTAGTAGGACGCACTTCCGGCGGTCCGGCCAAAGTAGCAGTGATTGCTTCTGGCCTTATGGGGATGATCAATGGGTCTGCTATTGCCAATGTAGCCACTACAGGTACGATCACCATTCCACTTATGAAGCGGACGGGGTATAAAAAAGAGTTTGCTGGTGCGGTGGAAGCGGTCGCTTCTACTGGTGGGCAGTTCACTCCGCCAATTATGGGTGCAGTAGGCTTCGTTATGGCTGAATTTTTAAATCTCTCTTATACTTATGTGGCATTGGCTTCGATTACGCCAGCTCTTCTCTACTATGCTGGCTTACTGATGGCCGTACATTTTGAAGCCAAGCGACTTGGTCTTTCTGGGATTGCGAAGGAAAATATTCCCAATGCTCTTGTGGTTATTAAAGAACAGGGACACTTGGTACTTCCTTTGATCAGCCTTATTGGTCTCATGTTTGCTGGATTCACGCCGCTTTATGCAGCTGTTATTTCCATCTTTGTGACTATAGGAGCTAGCTGGATTCGAAAAGATACTCGCATGGGAATGGATAAAATCCTAGAAGCTGTAGTAGAAGGCTCTAAGAGTGCTATCTCTGTAGGGGTCTGCTGCGTAATCATCGGTATCATTATCGGCACTGTGACTTTGACTTCCATGGGGCTCAATATGGGTTACCTCATTTTATCCATTGTACAGGATAATAATATTTACTTAGCTGGCTTCCTTGTGATGATCATGTCTGCCATTTTAGGTATGGGCGTACCAGGGGTTGCTGCCTATGTTATCGTGCAAGCTGTGGCTGTCCCTGTGCTCATCAAAGCAGGTGCTATGCCTCTTATTGCACACTTATTCTGCTTGATTTATGCATGCCTGTCTAATATTACCCCACCAGTGGCGATGTCTGCTTACGTAGCTTCTGGGATTGCTGATTCTGATCAGACAAAAACGGGACTTTGGGCTGTTCGTTTAGGACTTATTGGTTTTATTATTCCTTTCTTCTTCTTGGATAATCCCGTGCTTCTCATTGGCGTCGACAAAACAGCCACTGTTTGGGCATCTTGTGGGGCCATCTTTACTGCACTTATCGGCACCTTTTCTTTGGTTGCTGGATTGGAAGGCTGGATCATGGGAAAAGCCAACTGGCTGGAACGGGTGATTCTGATTGCTGTGTCACCGCTTCTTCTTTTTCCTGGCTCTATGACAGACATCGTAGGGATAGCTGGTATTGCCGCTGTTTGTGGGTATCAGTATTTTAAAAAGCGTAGAGAAGTAGCTGAGAAACTGGTTGATAGAGAGGATTCTATCGAGTCATAGTAGATGGTCAAAGAGGTGATTGAGCACTTGGTATTCATTATGAGTCAAAGGGAGGAGATCTGGCGAAGATATTTCATTTCCCTTGCGTCATCATTATTCATCAATGGAGTCCTAACGAAATAACCGGTAACAAATGACAAAAATATAAAATTTTCACGCACAGATGATTTATATATTGTATAATAATAAAAACTCTATATACTCGGATTGGAAATTGTGCTATTAAGCAACATGGGGAATGACTTTACCGGACAGAATTGTTCTTACCATTTTAAAGTAGTCAAAGTCTGCATGGTACTTATACAATTGCCGCGTAGGATAGAAGGATAGAAGGAAAAGAGAGGTTATGGATATGCAGAAAAAATGGAAAAAACTAGTTGTAGCTACATTGGCTGCTCTTACCATGGCAGGTGCTATGGCGGGATGCGGAGATGAAAAGAAAGCAGACGGGGGCGCAAAGCCGGCTCCCGGACAGACTCTTAAAATCAATTTTCCTACCGCTGGTGCATCTGGCGCGCTCTATGCCGTAGGAGCAGCAATCACCAATATGTGGAGTAGCAATGTACCAGGCGTGCAGGCATCTAGCCAGGCATCAGCTGGTGGTATTGCAAACCTGAATATGGTCTCTGAAGGGGAAGCGCAAGTATCTATTGCTATTGCATCCAACGTATACCAGTGCCTGAATGGTACCGATAGCTTTAAAGATCATCCATACAAAGATTTGAAAGCTATTGGCGGGTTGTACTTAAATCCAAACCAGGTGGTGGCTACTGCCAATTCTGGCATTCATTCTCTGAAGGACGTCAAAGGCAAGCACTTTGCTGTCGCTTCTGCTGGTTCTTCTGTATATAATGAATGTGAAACCCATTTCACAGCGGCAGGTCTTTCTTTCCCTGATGATATCAAAGCAGAATATATTACCTTTACCGATGCTGCTGATATGCTCCAAAATGGTTCTATTGATGGGGCTTGGATTATGTCAGGCGCTCCCGCATCAGCTGTTACCCAGGCTTTGACTGGTGGTGCCCATCTGGTAGAAATCGATGACAACCTCATCAAAGAATTGAAGACCAAGTATCCATGGTATACCAGCTATACCATCAAAGCTGGTACCTATCCGAACCAGGATCAAGATGTAAAAACCTCTGCCATTAAGATGGTCATGTTCTGCCGCGGCGATCTTCCAGAAGATACGGTATATCAATTGACCAAAACTTTGTGGGAACATATGGATGAATTGGGACAGTCTCAGAAAAATTTGAAGGGACTTACGGCTGAAAATGCAGTGAAGGACATTGCAGACGTACCGCTCCATCCTGGTGCTGCTAAGTACTATAAGGAAATTGGGGTATTGAAATAATGATTGCAAAAAAGACGACATGGACAATTTGGCCCATGCCGTCTTTTTTGCGTGTTCTCATAGTATATGATTATTTTATTGGTATATAATAAGATTGTAAGTGATTGAATATTCATTATGAATCACTAGTAAGTAGCCATAAAAACAAAAGTAACAATATGTATAAAAGGAGCTTATATGTTTATTATTGGATGTCATTTATCTGTATCAAAAGGATTTCGTGCTATGGCAGAGACGGCTACAGCACTAGGAGGCAATACATTTCAGTTTTTCCCTAGAAATCCAAGAGGCGGACAAGCCAAACCTCTCATTACATCTGACGTGGAAGCCTTAAAAGAGTGGATGGAAAGTCACCACTTCGGTCCTATTCTTTGTCATGGGGCCTATACGATGAATGGAGCCTCTACCAAAGATAGTGTTCGTGAATTTGCAAGAACAGCTATTAGAGAAGATTTAGCAAAGACAGCTCATTTGCCAAGGTGTTTGTACAATTTTCATCCAGGAGCCCATTTGAAACAAGGGGCCAAGATTGCTATTCCACTCATTGCCGATATGCTTAATTATGCTATGGACCAAGAGGAAATTCCTACCTATGTACTTTTAGAAACTATGGCAGGGAAAGGTACGGAAGTGGGACGGACGTTTGAAGAACTGGCAGCTATTATTGACCAAGTAGAACGTAAGGATAAAATGGGAGTTTGTCTAGATACCTGTCATGTATATGATGGTGGTTATGATATAGTCAATGATCTTGATGGAGTTCTTGCGCATTTTGACGAAGTAATCGGACTTAAGCGTCTTCATGCCATCCATCTCAATGATGATAAAAATCCATTGGGAAGCCATAAAGATAGGCATGAAAAAATTGGAGAAGGCACTTTAGGTCTAGAAGCTATTGGTCGGATCATTAATCATCCTAAATTGCGGGATCTTCCCTTTTACCTGGAAACACCAAATGAACTTCCTGGGTATCAAAAAGAGATTGAGTTATTGAAATCACTTAGAAATAGTTAGTGGAAAGCCATTGTAACTTTATTTCCTGGCTCACTTTTTACGATGGGAGGCATTTATGAAATTTATTCATACCGCCGATTGGCATTTGGGAAAACTTCTCAAAGAGCATGCCATGACAGAAGATCAAGAATGGCTTTTGAAGAACCAGTTCCTTCCCTTGGTGGACGAAGAAAAACCAGACGTCATTTTGCTTGCCGGTGATGTATATGATCGTTCGTATCCTCCTGAAGATGCGGTAGAACTTTTTGATACCATGACAGAGGAAATCGTAGGGAAACGACATATTCCTTTTATTGTTATCAGTGGTAACCATGATAGTGCAGAAAGACTCGCCGTGGGGAGCCGTCTTTTGCAAAAGCAGGGACTTTACATCTTTGGGCCTCTTCGGCGCTTGCGTCCCGTATATCTGACCGATGAATGGGGCGAGGTGGCATTTTTTCCTCTTCCCTATGCAGAACCGGCTAGGGTGCGAGTCATGATGAATCAAATGAACCTTCAAGGCGGTGAAACCATTCGTAGCTATGAAGAAGCGGAGACGACATTATCAGAAATGATGCTTAGTCAGCTTCCTGAAGAGAAAAAATCCTTACGCAAAGTAGCCATTGCCCATGCCTTTGCAGCAGGTGGCGAATCTTCTTCTTCAGAACGGCCGCTTTCCATTGGTGGGTATGACCAAATTAGTGATACTGTATTTGCTCCTTATGACTATACCGCTTTGGGTCATCTTCATCGTCCACAGAAAACGAGAAAGTCATCTGAAAAAATACAATATAGTGGTAGCTTGATGCGCTATTCCTTTGATGAAGTAAATCAAAGAAAAGGGGTCATTGTGGGGCATATAGATGATACAGGCCATGTGCAGACTACCTTCCACGATATGACTCCTCGATATCAAGTTCGAAAATTGCAAGGTGCTTTTGACGATTTGATGTCAGAAAAGAGCGAAGGCTCTTTGGATTATTTACAAATTATTTTGACCGATGCCAGTCCTGTACTAGATGCTATGCCAAAGCTCCATCAAAAATATCCTCATGCACTGGGGGTAGAGCAAAATATGGGTTATAAAGAAGATAACGGAGAGAGGCAAATCGAGCTGGAAGAAATGACAGATCAAGATATTTTTAAAAAATTTGTTCATCATTTCCGGCAGACAGATTTGACAGAAGAAGAAAAAAAATTGGCTCTTTCTGTATGGGAAGATGTGTATAAGAAGGAAAATAGGAAATGAAGCCTCTAAAACTAACCATTCGTGCCTTTGGTCCCTATGCAGGGGAAACGGTTATTGATTTTAAAAAATTAAATGACCATCATCTATTTTTGATCTGTGGACCTACGGGAGCAGGGAAAACCACCATTTTGGATGCTATGTGCTATGCCCTTTATGGGAAAACCAGTGGCGATCGAAGCGGCGGAAGGATGAGGAGTGACTATGCGACTACGGCGCAGAGAACAGAAGTCATTTTTGATTTCATGATCGGTGATAAAACCTATAGAGCCTATCGCGCCCCAGAGCAGTGGATAGATAAAAAAAGAGGTAGCGGACAAACCCTTACGGCCATGCAGTCTTCTTTATCAGAACTGGAAGATGGAAAGGAAATCCGTACTATTCGTACAGGAGTGGAAGAGGCTGCTGGAAAACTCATTGGGCTCAATGCCAGCCAATTTTGTCAGGTGATTTTACTTCCTCAAGGTGATTTTAGAAAATTATTGGTTGCCAAGGCAGAAGAAAGAGAATCTATTTTAAAACAGCTCTTTAAAACCCAGCGCTTTTCTGATTTTCAAGATGAATGGAAACGGCGGGTCAATGATTTATATAAGACTAGATGTACAGAAGAGACGGAACTTTCTACTACTTTTGGCATGGTTAATGTATCCAGTATGGAAGAATTGCAAAAACAAGAAAAAGAAATTGAAGCCTGGGTGCACCAAGAAAAGGAAAAGCATGAAGCCAAGGAGAAAGAAAACCAACAATTTCGAATTACCTATGAGAAAGCAGCTCTTTTGGCAGGCCATTTTGCTTCCCTGGAAAAAGCCAAAGCCCATATGGTATTTTTAAAAAATCAGGAACAAGATATCAAAAAGAAAGAAGAATCTTTGCAATATATTCGAAGCGCTAAAGAGCTTTCGCCTTATTTTGAAAATTTAGATAAAATTAAATATGACGGACAAGCGGTACGAAAAACTATGGATAAAGCCCAAGAGAAAAAGCAAAGATTCACTAAGGAAAAGGAGACACTCAGACAAGAAGAAGCAGAGCTGGAAAGTAAGAAAGATGATATAGGACATGCTAGAGATCGTGTGGCCGATATGATGCAATGGCTTCCTAGAGCTAAGGCCTATGAAGAAGCACAGCAAGAAGTACATCATCTGAGCAAACAATATGAAGACATGGAAGCCCAATTAGAAAGACTTATTCAGCAGGCAGAAAAAAATAAAGAGCAGCGAGACAGTTTAGCTACAAAAGCAGAAGACATTCGAAGGGCATACATTTTTGGTCAAGCTGCCATTTTGGCGAGTCAATTAAAAGAAGGAGAACCATGTCCTGTTTGTGGTTCGATTCATCATCCACATCCGGCGGTGTCAAAAGAAGAGTTACCCACAGAAACAGCGGTGAAAAGAGCACAAAAACTAGCAGAAGATGCCAGCAAGCAGTATGAAATGGCACGAGAGGCTGTGCAAAGTTATCGAGAAGGACCGTATGGCGAAACCAAAACAGCATTGGAAAAAGGGAAAACTAAAATGCATACTTTGGAAGATGTTCCGAAGGCTTATAGAAAGGAAACATTCCTTCACCAAGAAATTGAAAAAGAGCGCACTTTGGTTGCGCAGTGGGAAGAGAAGAAGAAAAATTTATCAAATAAGAAAGAACCGATTATTTCAGGGCTGGCCAGTGCGGAGGCAGAATATCAAGGAGCGTCTTCTCGTCGCAATGAACTGCTTTTAGAGTATAAAAAACAGGAACAGGCATTGACAGAAAAAGCGAAGGAGGCTGGATTTTCTAACTTAATGGACTGCCAAATTTGGGTCAAACGGCAAAGCGAAGAAAATGATTTAGCTACAAGCATTGCTGATTATCAAGCTGACTGCAAAGGGACAGAAAAGAATTTAGAAGATGAAAAATTAGCAGTAGGGATCGAAGAAAAGCCGGATATGGATGCACTGGGGCAGCAAGAAAAAGAATTACAACAAGAAATCAAAACTCTGATTCAGCAAATCTCTGCTAAAGAAAGCTGGCTAGAAAAATTGAAAGAAGCAGAGAAAAAAGTAGCGGATATCCAAGAACGCCATGAAAAAACGATGAAAGAAGCAAGTGTAGTGCAAGGACTATACGACCTTACTCGAGGATCCAAAACGAGAATCACTTTGGAAAGATATGTCCTGGGAGCACTTTTAGATGACGTCACAAAGGCAGCAAATTTGCGCTTATTAGATATGAGTCATCATAGATATTCTCTTCACCGAATGACCGAAGTAGGAAGTGCTAATAAGGGAGGACTATCTTTGGAAGTATCAGACAGCTACACTGGGAGATCCAGACCGGCTAATACATTATCTGGCGGGGAAACTTTCCTAGCCTCCCTTTCTTTGGCATTGGGATTAGCTGATGTGGTGCAAGCAAGGCAAGGTGGCGTAAGACTAGATACCATGTTTATTGATGAAGGGTTTGGTTCATTGGACCCAGAAGCATTAAATAGTGCCATGAATACATTAATTGATTTGCAAAGTAGTGGACGTCTGGTAGGAATTATATCTCATGTACCAGAATTGGAAGAACGAATTGATGCAAGGCTTAGAGTCAGTCCGGCAGAAAAAGGAAGCCAAGCAGAATTTGAAATGATGGAATAAGAATATATGGGGGATGGTTGGTTAAGGGTTATGGACAATGTGGCCATAACCCTTAACTACTTTACGTTGCGTAAAATTTCTATATAAAAAGTGTCATTAACTGATTTAAAAAACGAGAAAATAGGAAATATAATTACAAATAGCATAGATGAAATACATGATATATAAATAAAGTAAATACTATATAAAGGAAGAAGACTGTCTTAATAAAAGTAAGGACAAAAAAATTGACAGGAAGTATACAGATTGCTATAATAATGGACACTTGAGCCAAGGAAACAGTTTCTGAAAGCTTTGAAAGAAGAGATAAAGAAACAGTTGACAAGCCCAAGGAGATGTGATATTATCTTACACGTCGCTGATTGAGCGATGCACAAAACTTTCTTTGACAGATGCCGAAAGAAATCTTTCAAAAAGATTTCGAAAAAAGATTTGACAAAACGAAAGTGATGTGGTAAGATAATTAAGTCGCTTGAAGAGCGATGGTTCTTTGAAAACTGAACAGTACAGCGAACGAATCAAGCCGATGTGCGAGGTAATTATACCGAGCAATTATTTGAGCAAGAAAAAAGGCAAGAAATAAGAGCCAAACGAACAATCTATCATGGAGAGTTTGATCCTGGCTCAGGACGAACGCTGGCGGCGTGCTTAACACATGCAAGTCGAACGAGAGGAAGAGAGAAGCTTGCTTCTTTCTGAATCGAGTGGCAAACGGGTGAGTAACACGTAAACAACCTGCCTTCAGGATGGGGACAACAGACGGAAACGACTGCTAATACCGAATACGTTCTTTGAGTCGCATGACTTAAGGAAGAAAGGGTGGCCTCTACTTGTAAGCTATCGCCTGAAGAGGGGTTTGCGTCTGATTAGGTAGTTGGTGAGGTAACGGCCCACCAAGCCGACGATCAGTAGCCGGTCTGAGAGGATGAACGGCCACACTGGAACTGAGACACGGTCCAGACTCCTACGGGAGGCAGCAGTGGGGAATCTTCCGCAATGGGCGAAAGCCTGACGGAGCAACGCCGCGTGAGTGATGACGGCCTTCGGGTTGTAAAGCTCTGTGATCGGGGACGAACGGTCGATGGGATAATACTCCATTGAAGTGACGGTACCCGAATAGCAAGCCACGGCTAACTACGTGCCAGCAGCCGCGGTAATACGTAGGTGGCAAGCGTTGTCCGGAATTATTGGGCGTAAAGCGCGCGCAGGCGGTTTACTAAGTCCATCTTAAAAGTGCGGGGCTTAACCCCGTGATGGGATGGAAACTGGTAGACTGGAGTATCGGAGAGGAAAGTGGAATTCCTAGTGTAGCGGTGAAATGCGTAGAGATTAGGAAGAACACCGGTGGCGAAGGCGACTTTCTGGACGACAACTGACGCTGAGGCGCGAAAGCGTGGGGAGCAAACAGGATTAGATACCCTGGTAGTCCATACCGTAAACGATGATTACTAGGTGTTGGAGGATTGACCCCTTCAGTGCCGCAGTTAACACAATAAGTAATCC
>DJPC01000033.1:3533-3857 GCA_002439665.1 Dialister sp. UBA6422 | reverse complement strand
TCATTGGACGAAAAATTCTTAATGACCTTACTCGTTAAAGAAGAATTCGGAATGACAATTTTCTGATTTCCTAAAGTAGAAAGCATGGTATACATGATACTGATATCTGTCACAGTGCCTTGGTTATTATCTACCTGGATATAATCCCCCACCTGAAAGGGACGAAAAATCAAAATGAAAATCCCAGATGCTACATTGCCGATATTGTCCTTGAGCCCCAGACCGATAGCCAGTCCAATACCACCAAAAGCAGCCGCCAATGTACCATTCCCTACACCGGCCGTGCCCAAGGCCACAATGGCTACTATGGCTAGGCAAAAGAAG
>DJPC01000033.1:0-3465 GCA_002439665.1 Dialister sp. UBA6422 | reverse complement strand
TTGGCCGATGGATCTACATGGCTTTTATCTAAAATATGATCCGCCGCCCGCCGGATATAACGACAAATGATATATCCTACAATAAAGATAATAATACCTTCTAGGAAATCAATGCCCCGGGTCATAGCAAACTCTTTGATCCCATCCATAAATCTGGTCGTGATGCTTAATTCATCGGTCACCACTTTGGTGACTACATTTGGTTCCATATGTTACTCCTTGAAATACAGGTTGCTAAGGTTGCTAAGGTTGCTCAAGATTCTTAGCTTAAAAAGCTGAGAAGGTAAGCGAAATAGGCAATGTAAAAAAGGTTCTAAAGGTGCAAAGGGTTCTTAAGGTTCTGAGGATTCTCCAATATACCGCTAGTAGCATCACTTGGTACATTCGAGACCCCTAAGAACCCTTAGAACCTTCAGAACCCTATAAGAATTAGCGATTTTCTACAAACTATCATGAATCATATAATAACAATTATACAATTTTATTGTACCATCGCCCAAATATCCATTCAAGAAAAAAGATTCCATAAACAGCGAAGTACTGTTTACGGAATCTTTCTATTTCTAATCCCTAGGACCTAGCTACTAATCTCTAGAAATCGCTTTTTCTCCCGCAGCAATGATATTTTCAATCACCATGGTGGTAGTAACACTTCCTACACCGCCAGGTACAGGGGTGATGGCTCCTGCTTTTTCGGCCACGGGTTCATAGTCCACATCGCCTACAGTCTTGCCATCTACTCGATTGATACCTACATCAATCACAGTAGCTCCTGCTTTGACCATATCTGCAGTGACACAATGGGGATGTCCTACGGCCGCCACAATGATATCTGCTTCTTTTGTAATGTCTGAAAGATTTTGGGTATGAGAGTGACAAATGGTCACGGTGGCATTTTTGTTCAGCATCATCAGAGAAACCGGTTTGCCAATGACATTGCTTCGTCCAATGACGACTGCTTTTTTTCCATCCAATGGAATATGATAATAATCTAAAATAGCCATCACTGCTCTAGGCGTGCAACCAAAAAGTCCTTCTTTTCCAGCAAAGAGACGCCCTGCATTGGTTTCTGTAAGACCATCTACATCTTTATCTGGATTCATCAAAGCGATAATCTTTTCTTCAGAAATCCCCTTGGGAAGAGGCATCATCATCAAAATCCCAGTGATTTCTTTATCTTCACTGAGATCTGTGACCAGATTTCCTAATTCTTCTTCGGTGATGTCATCAGATTCCCTAAAAATTTCTGCTTCCATGCCATAGCTTTTAGCCACTTTTTGCATAAATGATGCATACATAGCAGAAGGCTTGCTGCTCCCTGCCAAAATAATAGCCAGCTTCGGTTCGTATCCTTTACTTCTTAATACTTCCAGTCTATCTTCTAGCTGTTTCTTTAAAGAAGCCGCTGTTTCTTTTCCATCTAAAATAAGTGCCATATTAGAAAAGCCCCGTAATATTTCCGTCATCATCTACATCGATACGTTCTGCAGCAGGACGTTTGGGAAGGCCAGGCATCGTCATGACCTTACCAGTTAGAATGACAACAAATCCAGCACCTGCAGCAATGCGCGCTTCTCTGACATGAAGTGTGAAGCCCGATGGTGCGCCCAATTTGGTTGGATCATCACTGAAAGAGACAGGCGTCTTAGCGATACATACAGGAACGCTTCCAAATCCCATCTCTTCAATGTGTTTCAGTTCCTTATCTGCTGCTGGATCATAAGCTACATCGGAAGCCCCATAAATTTCTTTAGCAATAGTCGCAATCTTTTCTTTCAAAGGAAGCTGCAAATCATAGAGGGTATGATAGTTAGAACCCTTATCAATAGCTGCCAGCACTTTTTGTCCCAGGTCCAGTCCACCTTGACCGCCATCTACAAATACGGTAGATTCAGCCACTTCTACGCCAGCTTTCTGGCAAGCCTCTTCGATGATTTTCTTTTCTTCCGGTGTATCAGAAGGGAACATGTTCAAAGCCACCACGATTGGAAGACCAAATTTCTGTAAATTGGAAATATGACGCATCAGATTTGGAAGACCTTTCTTGACTGCTTCTGGATCTGACTCGGTCAATTCATTCTTTGCTTTTCCGCCATTCATCTTAAGGGCACGAATCGTAGCGACCAGCACAGCAGCATCCGGTTTGAGTCCCGCAAAGCGGCACTTAATATCCAAGAATTTTTCAGCTCCCAAATCAGCACCAAAGCCAGCTTCTGTCACCACATAATCAGCAAGATGTAAAGCTGTCTTCGTAGCCAATACGGAGTTGCAACCATGCGCAATATTAGCGAATGGACCGCCATGGATGAAAGCCGGTACATGTTCCAAGGTCTGTACCAGGTTTGGTTTCAACGCATCTTTCATGAGAGCAGCCATAGCCCCTTCTGCATGAATATCTCCAGCCGTGACAGGTTGATTATCATAGGTATAGCCAACAATAATTTTAGCAAACCGTTCTTTCATATCACGGATAGAGCTAGCCAGGCAAAGAATAGCCATGACTTCAGAAGCTACGGTAATATCAAAGCCGCCTTCTCTAGGTACTCCGTTGGGATGACCACCTAGGCCAACCACGATATGACGAAGTACACGGTCATTCATATCCATGACACGATTCCATACCACACGGCGAGGATCGATGCCAAGCACATTGCCCTGCTGGATATGATTATCTACCATAGCGGCCAAGAGGTTATGAGCAGCGGTGATGGCATGAAGGTCGCCGGTAAAATGAAGATTGATATCTTCCATCGGTACCACCTGAGAATATCCACCGCCAGCAGCACCGCCTTTGATCCCCATGCAAGGTCCCAGAGATGGTTCGCGAAGACAAATCATAGCTTTCTTTCCCAGCTTGGCTAATGCCTGTCCTAAACCTACTGTGGTGGTGGTTTTCCCCTCTCCAGCTGGGGTAGGAGAAATAGCGGTTACCAAAATCAGCTTGCCTTCTGGCTTTGCTTCTAATTCTTTTGTAAGTTTCAAAGAAACCTTGGCTTTGTAATGACCATAATTTTCCAGGTCTTTGGCAGAGATACCAATCTGCTTCCCAATTTCTTCGATTGGTTTCATGTCTGCTTGCTGTGCAATTTCAATATCACTTAACATCTCTGATCTCCTTTCAAAATGACGGAACCAGTCAACTCCCTGCCTTCCGTAAAAGAAACAGAATATACGTGTATTATATCATAGAGATGATTTCACTTGTGACACTTTCTTTGCAAAAAGGGTATTATTTTTACGACCTCTTCGGCAGCATACTCTTTTCATACAGATTGTCTAAAGGTTATGATTCTGCTGATGACTTCTGCAACACTTGCTTTTCATATAGCTAGTCTAAAGGTTATAATTCTGCTGATTTCTTCTTTCTAACAAAGAAAAATACCGCTACTATCAAGGTTATAAAGGGTTATGGAAATAGAGTCATAACCTTTTATAACCTTGATAGTAGCGGTATTTTTCTTTGTT
>DJPC01000107.1 GCA_002439665.1 Dialister sp. UBA6422 | reverse complement strand
GAAAAGGTTTCGCCACGCCGGCTACCATCGATTTGGGCCTGTTCCAAAATGATTTTGACAGCATCGGCAGCAATACCTCCCGCTTTCATGGCATTGGTGAATACCTTTCTACGCTGTCCAAATCCCATTTTCACCAAACTGAAAAAGAGTTTTCTATCTTTTACATCTACAGCTGGCTTTTCTCTTCTTCTGATTTTAAGCACCGTAGAAGTGACTTGGGGCCGAGGAATAAAAGCTGTCGGTGGAATATCCAGTACCCTTTCCGCTGTACAATCAAACTGCACAGCCAAGGTTAGTGCCCCATAGTCTTTCGACCCTGGCACTGCCAAGATACGATCAGCCACTTCCTTTTGCATCATGAATACAAATAAAGAAATAGGAAGTTTTGACTGAATCAGTGTCAAAAGAATAGGTGTGGTCACATAATAGGGCAAATTGGCTGCACAGTGCCACTCTCTATCCCCTAAGATGTTTTTCAAATCCGCTTTCAGTACGTCTTCATAAACAATATGCACGTTTTTGTAATGTTCCAATGTATGGTCCAGTACACGCTTGAGGCTCTGGTCTAGTTCAAAGGCTGTGACCGGTGCCCCTGTTTCTGCCAGTGCTTGTGTCAATGTACCAATCCCGGCACCGATTTCCATAACCGGTGTATTGGTATCCAATTCGGCTGCCTCTGCAATAGCAGCCACCACATCAGGACGGATTAAGAAATTTTGGCCCAGTCTGTGCTTGGCATGGATGCCAAATCTCTTGATTACATACTGTACGACTTTACGATCCGCTAAATTGGCATCTAACATAAAGGCTCCTTCCGGCATACTTCCAATGCCTTTTCCCATTCATCGCGGGTAATGCCGAAATGATTCAGCCTTTTCAGAAATTGTTTTCCATTCCCATAACCGATTCCTAAAAGAGCTCCCATTTTAGCTCTTCTTTCCGATGAATCAGAAGCGCCAGAAAGACCTGCTTCGAATAAATCATGGATGGTAAACTCCTTAGAATCTTCCTGATAGCGGATACGAAGCACACCAAGCGCTTTGCGGATAGACTCTGGTGATGCATCTTCAATCCCCACATCATCTTTGGTGGATGCCTCTGATTTAGGTACGAAGGCATGAAGCGCTTTAGGAAACATGTTTGATAACCGCTGGCGGATACGTTCTCCAGGACCATCTGGGTCAGTCAGAATGATAATCCCTCTTTTTTCATAAGCCAGTCTAATTCTTTCAATGGTTTCTTTTCGGAGAGCAAACCCTTCTGTAGCAATCATATCCGCTTCTACAGCACGGCTGACTCTGGCAATATCTGATTTTCCTTCTACAACGATGACTTGCTGTATCATATCAGTCTCTTGCTACATAACCAATACCGCGAACGGTGTGAATGTATTTTTTACCCACTTTTTCATCGATCTTGCTGCGAAGATACCGCACATATACATCCACAATATTGGTCTTTCCAGCATATCCATAGCCCCAGACTTTTTCCAGAATTTCTTCTCTTTTCAAGACTCTATTCTTATTCTGTGCCAAAAACAGGAGAAGATCAAATTCTTTCTTTGTCAGGTCTACCACTTCATCGCCTGCACGCACTTCATGGCGTTCTGGATAGATAGACAAATCGCCAATGGTAAAAGCAGGGTCTACTACAATTTTTGGTTCTTCGTGACGACGGAGGGCAGAATGAATGCGAGCCACCAATTCACGGGTCACATATGGTTTTGTCATGTAGTCATCAGCACCTGCATTGAGCGCATTGACTTTGGCATCGATGCTTCCATCAGCAGAAATATAAATCACCGGAAGAGAGCTGATTTCTCTCACCTTTCCAAGGATTTCATGACCATTCTTCAGCGGTTCATCAGGATCCAGTAAAATCAAATCCACCTGACGCTGACCAGCCAAATCTACAGCCGAATCTCCTGTATTATCTATAAGGCAGCTAAAGCCTTCTTCTTCTAATTTCAGCTGCATAAAACGGCTCACGCTTGGGTCATGTTCAATAATTAATACACAGTTTCTCATTATAGGTCCCTCCAACATAGCAAATAAAAAGGCAAAATAGGAAATCCCTTCACATCTACTGAGCTATATCTGTTGTTATTATTATGATTATTCTTGTTATTATTAGTGCTCTATCGAAATGAAAGTAAAAGAGATTTAAAAGGTTCTATTTCCTTACATGGATATTCTACCATAGCTTTAATCTTTTTCAAGTATTTCCTTTTAATTTTTTGAGTATTTCATAAGTTTATAGATGACTACTATTCTCAATTAAATAGTGTAGAATTTTACTATTTTGATAATGGTCATTTTTATTTCATAGATAAATACGATATAAATTTATATTTTTATAGTATAGTTCAATTCTTATTTTTTTATGAGTATATCGATTTTGTTCATAAAATACCTATACCCCCTATGGGTATAAAAAAATTCTATTATTTATGGTTTATTAGATTAATATGCAAATCATATGCACATATATTAAAAACTGTAAGCTATTTTATGCATGAATAGATGATATAGGAGCATCTCACAAGGGCTTCCTTGGTGTTGTATAATGAAACTATCCATTTTATATAGGGTAGTACACAAAATCATGTACTAAAGGAATCATACAATATAGGAACATTCACTCCTGTGGCAAGGTATTGCCTCAGGAAATTTTCCCTGATTGATTGTAAAGGAGCTTTCATATGCATCAGTATCTTACTTTTATCGGCGGATTTCCGATTCGCTTTTATGGTATTTTCTTTTCCTTAGGGATTATTTTTGGTTGTATCATGGCCTATTATTTACTCAAAAAAGACGGTAAAGGATGGCATACCATCGTGTTTGATCTAGGTCTTACGGTTGCTTTCTTCGGAATCATCGGTGGCAGGCTTTGGGATGTTTTTTTCTTTGATTGGGATTACTATCACAATCATTTATTAGAAATTCCATTTGTCTGGCAAGGAGGCATGGCTATACAGGGCGGTGTCATTTTTGCTTGCATCGCTGCTTATTTCTTTTTAAAAAAGCATAAAATACCTGTCCTTCCCTTTGCTGATACCGTAACCCCTGGTATTATTTTTGGTCAAGCCATTGGACGCATTGCCAATTTCATGAATGGCGATGCCTTTGGTCATCCCACTGGTGGAAATTTTGGCCTGTTATATCCCGATACAACCCTCGCCTATCATACCTATGGAGCCCAGCCTTTGTGGCCAGCAGAAGTATGGGAATGCCAAGGGGATTTGATCATTCTAGGACTTCTTCTTTGGTATTCCTGTTTCCACCATGCCAAGGGAACTACCTTTTGTCTCTACATTATGCTCTATTCCCTGCTTCGTTTCTTCCTGGAATTTTTCAGAGGCGATTATGGCACCTTAGCACTGGGACTTAAAAGTGCGCAGCTCACCAGTTTAGCCGCTTTCGCTGCCTCTTTCCTTGTCTTTCTATATTTCACATGGAAATATAAAGATGAAAAATAAATCCACAAAAAAGGAATGAACGAATAGCTACTTCATCATACATATTTTCCCCTAACTTTTCCAATCAAAGGACATATGAGGCATACAAAAAACGCCGGAGCACAAACTCCAGCGTTTTTTGTATGCCTCAAAGCCCATTCCATCTAAACAAGAGAAAAGGCATCCATGATTTAGTGAGTGGTCATTCATCCATTTTTAACTGGTAAGGAAACTGGATCGTAGATTGTTGTTGGTTGTCTGGAACCAAACAACCAACAACTGGGAGCAGTGAGTGCACAAGAATTGGCACAATAGCTCGTATTCTTTGCGTTGCATGCCAAAATTTTACTACCAATATCCAGCAAATAGGGAGCGTATGAATGAATGACCAGCCACTATTTGTCTAATTTTTTGAAAAGGCTAGCCATTTCTAAAGCATCCATAGCACATTCAAAGCCCTTATTCCCAGACTTGAGACCTGCTCTATTGATAGCTTGTTCAATAGTATCCGTCGTCAGTACCCCATAGAGCACTGGAACGCCGCTGGAAAGAGAGGCCATAGCCACACCTTTGGTCACTTCGGTAGCCACATGTTCATAATGATCTGTCTCACCACGAATAACGGCGCCTAAACAAATCACCGCATCATATTTACCGCTTTCTGCCATCTTTTTAGCTGCTAGGGGAATCTCAAAAGCACCAGGTACCCAAGCTAGATCCACTGTATCCATATCTACTCCGTGACGTGCCAATCCATCAGCAGCCCCATCAATCAGCTTAGATACAATGACTTCATTAAAACGAGATGCCACAATACCTACGCGAATTTTATTTTCATTAAAAAGCCCTGAAATAACGTTCATTTGATTTGCTCCTTTGTTTTGAATAATTATTGTTAGTTAGTTGTTTGTTGATGATGACTTGACTTTCATGCGTTACTGGGTTTAAGTGTGGTGAATAAAGTATCAAACTGCAATTTCTAAATCAATCCATCACGCTTTCCCTAGTCACTATTATTTTTCTGTCGGTTCTTCGATGTCCTTATCTAATTTAAGCATATGTCCCATTTTTTCCTGCTTGGTTTTGAGATAAAATTCATCTTCCCTAGTGGGGGCAATTTCAATGGGAACTCGTTCGGCAATGGTAATTCCATATTCGCTCACATCATCTAGTTTCTGTGGATTATTGGTCAGAAGACGAATGGTGGTAGCCTTCAAGTCTTTTAAGATCTGAGCACCGGTCATGTATTCTCGAAGGTCAGCAGCAAAGCCAAGCTTCAGATTGGCCTCTACCGTATCATAACCTTCATCCTGAAGTGCATAGGCTCTGATTTTATTAATAAGTCCAATGCCTCTTCCTTCCTGTCGAAGATACACAAGGATACCTCTTCCTTCTTTAGCAATCTGTTTCATAGCCGCATCCAGCTGCTGCCCGCAATCACAGCGAAGTGAGCCGAAACAGTCACCGGTCAGGCATTCGGAATGAATCCTACAAAGTACGGGCTTTCCATCTGATACATCCCCCATGGTAAGAGCCACGTGATGTTCCCCATTCATGCGATTCACAAATCCATAAATTTCAAAATTGCCATACTTGGTTGGTAATTTAGCTTGAGTGATACGTTCCACAAGGGTTTCATGTTTTTTTCTGTATTCAATTAATTCTTGAATATTGCCAATCTTCATACCCTTTTCTCTAGCCAGTTTAAAAAGATCCTCTCTCCTAGCCATGGTGCCATCTTCATTCATGATTTCGCAGCAAAGTCCAGCTGGTTTCAGTCCAGCTAGTCTTGCCAAGTCTACGGTTGCTTCTGTATGTCCCTGGCGTTCTAAAACGCCCCATTTTTTAGCCTTCAAAGGAAATAAATGGCCTGGGCGGCGGAAATCTTCTGGTTTGGCACCCTCTTTAATGGCTTCTAAAGCGGTCATAGAACGAGCAACTGCTGACACACCAGTTCCGGAATCCTTATAATCGATAGACTCTAAGAAAGCAGTCTGATGATTATCTGTATTATGACGAATCATTGGCCCTAAATATAAAGAGTCTGCGATTTCTTCAGCCATAGGCATACAAATCACACCTTTGGCTTCCGAAGCCATACGATTTACATTTTCTGGTGTAGCAAATTCTGCGGCACAAATATAGTCGCCTTCATTTTCTCTAGACTCCGCATCTTGCATAATAACAATGTGTCCTTTGCGGATTTCATCAAGAATATCTTCTATGGGATCAAATGTATAATTCATATCATATCTCCTTTATCTTATATGTAACGGATAATGCGTAAATTTAAATCCAACTAGCTACATCCAATACCAGTCATCGATTTTTTCAATCATTACCTAAGTATCTCGAGCATTCCCATGGTGACTCCTCCGGTAGGTTCTTTTTTTATGAGCTGCTCTACATATTTGCCTAAATAATCACATTCAATATTAACTGGGTCTCCTGGATGCTTGGTAAGCAAAATCGTTTGCTCCCCCGTATGAGGAATCAGTGCGATAGTGAAACTATCTCTTTCTCGTTTGGCCACAGTCAAACTAATACCATCTACAGCAACTGATCCCTTTTCTATGACATACCGCATCCATTTAGGGTCTAGTGAAATGGTAACGTTCATGGCATTTCCCTCTTTGACTATGGATCTCACATGCCCTACACCATCTACATGACCCAGTACAACATGTCCGCCCAATCGATCCGACAGGCGAAGCGCTCTTTCTAGATTAACTGAGGAACCGACATGCAATAAAGAAAATGCGGTCCTTCTCATGGTTTCTGGCGTCACATCTGCATCAAAACTATGGGTATCCATACGCACTACCGTAAGACAAGTCCCATTGACAGCAATACTATCTCCTAGTTTGGTCCCTTCTAACACAGAGCAGCAAGAAATAGTCAACCTACAGGACTGATGATTCCTAGAAATTTGACGGATATGTCCGATTTCTTCCACTATGCCAGTGAACATAGACTATTCCCTCTCTTTCAGTATATCAATATCCACAGATCTCCTAGATACAGGTTCCTCTTCCTTTTTAGAATCCACATAGGCTTCAATCACTAAATCAGAGCCAGACATTTCTGTCTGCATATCTTTTAAATGTAATACTTTCGCCATAGAAGAAGCGCCTTTACCGCCAATCAGACCGGGTGCTGTAACTCCTCCAATAATTTTAGGCGCCACATAGAGACGAATTTTATCCACAATTCCTTCTTCAAAAGCAGAAGCTGCCAAAGTAGCTCCCCCTTCCAAAAGTATACCGTCGATTCCTTTCAAAGCCAGACCAGTCATAGCTGCTTGCAGGTCAACTTTTCCCTTTTCTTCGCCATCAGCCATAATGATATCTATACCCATTTGAGATAACTGTTTTCTTTTGTTTTCATCACTAGCTGTCGTGGTGAGTACAATAGTTTCTCCAGGTTCCTGAAATACTTTGGCTTTTAAAGGAACAGATAAATGACCATCCACAATGATACGAATAGGATCTATCATTCCTTCTGTACGAGCAGTGAGCTGCGGGTTATCGGCCAAAATCGTACCAGCTCCCACCATAATTCCCTTATAACATCCTCGAAGTACATGCACTTCTTCTCTTGCATCACCAGAAGAAATCCATTTGGAATCTCCTGTGTAACAAGCTGTTTTGCCATCCAAAGACATAGCTGCTTTATACAGGACAAATGGCTTATGCTGTGTCACATATTTCAAAAAGACTTCATTCAATTTTCTAGCTTCTTTTTCCATGACCCCTACAGTCACAAAAATACCTGCATCTTTGATCCGGCGAATTCCTTTGCCAGCTACCAATGGATTGGGGTCAACCATGGCAGCTACCACGCGATCGACTCCCTTAGAAATTACCAAATCCGCACAAGGCGGTGTTTTACCATAATGGGCACAGGGTTCCAAAGTCACATACAAAGTAGCTCCCTTCGGATCTTCTGTGGCATGATTGAAACAATTGACCTCTGCATGAGGACCGCCATATTGTTCATGCCAACCTTCTCCTATGATGCGACCATCTTTCACAAGGACAGCGCCTACCATAGGATTGGGTCTTGTGTGTCCCATCCCGCGAACAGCCAATTCCAATGCACGGGACATAAATTTTCTATCTTCATCAATACGCAAAAAAATCCACCTTCCTTTCATTCAGGGAGGTGGACATCCTAAAAATCCTATGTACCACTCTTCTTTCATCCGGACTGTACCGTCGGCTCTGGGATCACACCAGATCTACCTTGATAAACATAAGGTTTACCAGGTTCGTGGGCTCAAGAAATCATCTTTACCACCGGTGGGGAATCACACC
>DJPC01000015.1 GCA_002439665.1 Dialister sp. UBA6422 | reverse complement strand
TGGATGAAATATGCTCATGCAGACTACATCACACCAAATCTGAAAGAAATTAATGAAGTACTCACTGAACCCATTGGTAATGAAGATAAAGCTGTGGAAACTGCTGCCCATGAAGTGATGAAAAAGTTTCAATTACAAAATATCATGGTCACTCGTTCTGAAGCAGGCTTGTCTTTAATTTGTCCGAAAGAAATAGAACATATCCCCACCAAAGCGCAAGAAGTATTTGATGTTTCTGGTGCTGGTGATACAGTTATTGCAGTCTTTGCTTTAGGTATAGCTGGAGGTATAGCTCCTAGAGATAGTGCTTACTTAGCCAATTTAGCTGCTAGCGTAGTAGTAGCCAAATTGGGTACCTATGCTGTAAGTCAGAAAGAACTGATGGAAGTATTGCGGGGGGATTAGAAGTTGCAGATTGCAAATTCACATACTGCGTATATTAACAAGCGTGGTCTTAAGGTTTACGCTCCGAGTCCATGGTGCACCATTTGCACCATGGACTTGGCAGGAAACCCCAACAACTAACAACATATAATCAACCAATAACATATATTTGCAAGGAGGAAAACATTATGATTATTGTAACTGGTGGTGCTGGATTTATCGGCAGCAATATTGTAAAAGAGCTGAATCGTCAGGGACGTAAAGATATCCTCATCGTGGATGATCTAAAGGATGGTTTGAATTATAAAAATCTTCGTGGACTCCAGTTTTTGGACTATCAACATAAAGACGATTTTCTGAACGCCATTGAAAATGATGATTTTGACGGTACTGATGTGGACGTAGTTTTCCATGAAGGTGCCTGCTCTGACACCATGGTGTATGATGTGAATTTTATGATGCGTACCAACTATGAGTACTCTAAGTCTCTTCTTCACTTCTGTATGCGTCATCGCATTCCTATGATGTATGCTTCCTCTGCCTCCACTTACGGCAGTGGCCTCCACGGATTCCGAGAAGGTGATGAATGCGAAGATGCACTGAATCCTTATGCGTTTTCTAAGCTAGCTTTTGACCGCTATGTACGGCAGGTTATGCCTGAAGCACAGAGCCAGATCGTAGGACTTAGATATTTTAACGTTTACGGTCCACAGGAACATCATAAAGGGAAAATGGCTTCTATCCATTACCAGCTCTATAATCAAATTAATGAAACAGGTAAAGCTCACCTTTTCCGGGGATGGGGAGACATCAATGGCGTTCCAGTTAAAGATGGTGAACAGCGTCGTGACTTTGTCTATGTTAAAGACGTAGTGAAAGTAAACCTCTGGTTCTGGCAGCATAAGGGGCCGTCTGGCATCTATAACTGTGGCCCAGGTCATGCTCATAGCTATAATGAAGTCGCACAGGCAGTGATCAAAGCTATGGGTAAAGGTGAAATCGCTTACCGTGACTTCCCAGAAGTCCTGAAAGGAAAATACCAAAATTTCACAGAAGCTGATTTGTCTAATCTCTTAGCAGCTGGTTATGATCAGGGCTTTACTGATATGGAAGAGGCAGTCAAAGAATATGTAGATTTTCTTAACCAGGGCGGATATTTCGTGTATGGGAAATAAAATGTTGTTTGTTGCTAGTTGTTGGTTGTTTGAACTCTAACAACCAACAACAATAAATAAGGCTCTTGCCATCATTGGTAAGAGCCTTGTTTATTTTTACGTGATGCTATAAAATACAAATTAATTGATTTACTGCTAACAACAAGTATTAGTATTCTTATCTTTTATCTCTTGTAGAAAGGTCGTACTATGTTCTCTTTATTCTTTGAGGGGATACAGCAAGATTTGCAGATTGCCATTTTACCGCCGGTCTTGTGTGTTCTATTCAGATTGATATTTATAGAAACTTATCGTTCTAAGAAAAGTCCATTAGGAGAATGGCGTAAGTGGTACCATTGTTTTCGCTATGGCTTTTGGTGGGGAATGGATATCAATGCCTATGCTTTTTTATTACTTGTCCTTTTCGTCAGCTTACCAGGTGCATTTTTACCCTTCTATTTTTCTATAGGGGATACAGTCAGACAAATTGCAATCACTTTGTATGCAATCGCAATGTATACTGCATTTCTTGGAAAAATGATTTTTTATTATCATTATCATGATATATTTAATAGCACTTTATGGCTTGGTAAGAAAGCAGAAAAACACAATTTACTAGATATTTTCTTTCATCAAGATCATGGTTTACTATTATTGCTAAGTTACATTCCATATACAATTTTTTGTTGGTGGGCAGGAAGGGCTTTTTTAGCTATTCCACAAATTCCCTATTACCAAGTGTCTTCTAGCCTGCTGCAATTGGCACTTAATACAGGAGTTGTTTTAATTGTAGCTGCTATATACTACTTCTTCCGTTACGGTGGGACATTTATGCATGATGACAAGCCAGAATGGGATACTATCCCAAGTATTGTAAAAAAAGATATCTTCATGGCACGTGCTACCGTAGATGACTTGGTTCAGTTAAAAACAGTTCTTAAACATCCATTGCAGGAAGGACTCAAACATACAGATGAAGAAGATGCTGTCGCCATAGATGCCATTATGCCGGAAAATATGAAAAATGAAAAATGGAAAGAGCTGAATAATCCAGCTGAGGCATTTTTACATACAGCTAAAGGAGCTCTTATTAAAAAGCCTAAACATATTTTCCTGATTGTAGGCGAAAGCTATTCACAAATGCCCCTTGATGATATTTACAGTGATTATCATATTATGGATGGAGCAAAAGCTTTTAGAAAAGACCCCCATACTGCTGTTTTAAATAATTTTTTGCCAGCTGGTATGATTTCTAGACCAGCCATTGTCAGCCTAATGACAGGTATTTTTGATGCCAAACTTGAACTTAATGAACGGGAAGCTTTTTGGCATGGTACACTTGCGACTACACTCCCCAATCAGTTACGCAAATTAGGCTATCGTTCTATTTATTGGTATGGCGGTAATCCAACTTACGGAAATTTTGATAAATACGGTCCGGCTGTGGGCTTTGATAAAGTAATGGGGGCGACAGATTTCTGCCCGCCTGGTTCGCCGAAAACTTGGGTGGGTATCTATGACCATATCTTCTTGCAGGATGCAGCTAAACTTATCAAAGAAATGGACGATGATACCCCTACTTTCCATTATGTGTATACCACGTCCAATCATGGACCATATAAACTACCTTTAGAAAAATTAGGCTTTCATGCTGATGATGTATTGAAAGATTTACCGGAAGCTGTGAAGGATAACCGTAAAAAACAAAAGGTGCTTGGAACCTACTGGTATAGCGATAGGGCAATTTCTGATTTTATTGCAGATATGCAGAAAACCTATCCAGATTCCTTGATTATTGTGACAGGAGATCATTCCTATTTACCTATTCATCCAGGCGATACGCTTGAACGGCAAGATATCACCCTTCGTGAACAATACTGCACATCTTTTGCTATGCACCATCCGGATATTACGCAAGAAATTTTTGCTGGAAATACTATTGGTGGTCATATGAACATTATGCCGACTATTTTTGAACTTATTGCCCCTAAGGGTTTTGAATATTATTCATTGTTTTCTTCTCTTACAGAACCGATAGATCATGTAGTGACACCATATCATTGGCTCACTAAGGATAGCATAGGCTCTGCGGATAATCCTATATATCAATCCATCGATATTACAGATCAAGAAATTCCAATAGAGGAAGAAATATCTGGCAAAGTACGTTATGCTGATGAGATTGCAGGTATAGATGCCATTACGTCTTGGATTGTTCGTCATCCAACCATACTTTCTAGACAACTTTAAAAAGTAGCAAACGAAAAGATCTGCTGGAAGGCAGGTCTTTTCGTTTGCCATTCTAGATGGGATAGAGTAAAATTTAAAAAGATAAAATTTTGTTTTTCATATAATATCTACTCTACGATTTATCTTGATAGCAAAGAAATCAATTAACAAGTGGTATTGATTATTTATGTATTTTATGTGATAAAACTTCATTAAGTAGGTATGAAGATAAGGAATTACTTAATTGTCAATCATATAAATAATAAGCGGTAAAGGACAATAACATGTTAGATTATATTCATTTAGGGAAAAGTATTTATAATATGGACAATCCCAAAGAAGTGAGACGCTGTGTGGTCTTTGTAGTACGTTGCCTGCTCAATAATGGACGAATGAAACGGCTTTATCAATTTTTTAACAGTGACTCACTTTTTTGCCAAATATCGAAAACATATCCTTTTGTTTATGAACAGCCCACTCGTGCTTTCTTCTATAATAAATCAACCTTTGATGAACGGGCTAAATTAGTAGAACAACACATGGATTTCATGAAAAAACATTTTAAGGAAGAGGTGTTTTTGGGGATCTATAATGGACAAGTTTATCCATTATGGGAGAGTCAAGACGATGGGGGGCATTTACGCTTCGAACTCTCCTATAATCCAGGACAGCGTAAAGAAGGGATCTTGTCAGTTGTTCTTCGATTGGATGAATACTATCTTTATCAGATGATGATTTGGATTGCACCAGATAAAAAAGAAGAATGGTCTCTTTGGGTTGGAGCTATGCAGGGGCCAAATATGGATAATGCCAAAGATGTGGTGAAAAAAGTGACTCGTCGCTGTCATTCTTACCGTACCAAGAATTTCATTCTCCATGCCACACAGGAAGTAGCCAAAGCACTGGGGCTCAAGCATATCTATGCAGTGACTAACTATGGATACTATGCCAATAACCACATTCGTACAGATCGTAAATTAAAAACCAGTTTTACTGATTTTTGGGAAGAATCTGGTGGAAAGGCTTGCGATGACAAGCGTTTCTATGAACTGCCTATGACAGAATACAGAAAGACCATGGAAGAAATTCCTACGAGAAAGCGCAACAATTATCGTAAGCGCTATGTTTTGCTAGATGAAGTAGATGAAGCTATTGCGAAACAAGTTAATAAATTATTAAAATAGAATGAGGATAAATATGAATTCATTAGCCATTTTGATTTTGACTTGTAATGAAGAAGATAATGTCACTGCTGTCGTTAAAAATGCAAAAAAATGTACAGATGAAGTCATTATCATTGATTCCGGAAGTACTGATCGCACCGTAGAACTGGCAGAAAAAGCAGGTGCCAAAGTCACTTTTCGTGCTTGGACTAATGACTTTTCTGCCCAGCGTAACTTTGCTCTGAAACAAACCACCGCTGACTGGGTTCTCTATCTTGATGCTGATGAACGATTGAATGATGAACTGATTAAAGCGGTAAAAGAAATTGTATCTATTAACGATACCAATCAGCAGTATATATTTCAAAGAAAATCCGTAGCATTTGGAACAAAATTTAATCATGGCGCACTAAAGCCAGACTTTGTTCCTCGCATGTTTCCAAGAAATCAGGTTAAATGGGTGAATAAAGTTCACGAGCATCCAAAATGTGCTTTGCCAAGTAAGATTTTATCCTGACATATTGAGCATTATACGTATAAAAACTGGCATCATTGGGAAAGTAAGATGTGTCAATATACAACCATTTGGGCTCAAGATGCCTACCGACATGGCAAAAGAATTTCTCTTAGCGGTGCTTTTACACATAG
>DJPC01000172.1 GCA_002439665.1 Dialister sp. UBA6422 | reverse complement strand
AAAGAAGTGAATTAATGACCAGTTACTGGTTAATTTTTTCTGGTGCCAAGAAGCTTATGTCTTATCTGTTTCCGTTTTACAGTATTGAGCAATCTTACTGATTAATTGTTTGATATCTAGTGGTTTTGATAAATGTTCATTCATACCTGCTTCTCGTGCCTGCATTGCATCTTCTGCAAAAGCATTGGCTGTCATAGCAAAAATAGGAATGGTCTTGGCATCTTTCCTTGGAAGTTTTCGGATGATTTTTGTGGCAGTGAGTCCATCCATAACAGGCATCATCACATCCATAAGAATCACATCAAAGTAGTTTTCTTCATGATTTTGAAATTCTTCAATGGCTTTTTTGCCATTTTGTGCTTCCACTACTTCGATATGGGCATCGTCTAGAATGAATTTAGCGATTTCCATATTGAGCTCATTATCTTCTACCAATAGAGCCCGCACGCCTTGTAGGTCTTCTGCTTGTGTGTCTTTAGCAGGGGGAGGAAGAACTATAGGATCGGATTTATCAAAGATTAATACGATTTCAACCGAAGTTCCAGTGCCGATTGTACTTTTAATTTTGATGCGGCCGCCCATGCGATCGATCAGTCGTTTCACAATGGCCATACCGAGTCCTGTCCCTGTATAGTGAGTACGGATACTATCAGGCGCTTCTTGGGCAAAGGGGTCAAAAATCTTCTTTAAAAAGTCCTGGCTCATGCCGATGCCGTTATCCACTACAGAAAAAGTGAATTGTACTTGGTCATGGGGAAGCTCTTTTTCTTTTAACTGGCACCATACGGAACCACTGGGATGGTTGTACTTGATGGCGTTGGAAATGATATTGATCAGAATTTGTTTGATATGGAGGGGGCTGCCGAAAAGATATCGATTCTTGATGGCAAGACAGCTGGAATTTATATGAAGTGTAATACCATAGTCAGAAGAGCGCATTTCTGTAATGGTATTGACTTCTTGTAATAGGGTTAATAAATCAAAAGGTTCACGAAGCAGTGTGATTTTTCTGTCATCTAGTTTGTTTAGCTCTAGCACATCATTGACCAAAGATAATAAATGCTTGGAAGCTACATACGCTTTTTTTCGATTGTTTCGAATGGTTTCAATATCATCAGGATGGCGAAGCGCATATTCTAAAAGTCCTAAAATACCATTTAGTGGCGTACGGATATCATGGCTCATGCGTGAAAGAAAAGCTGTTTTCATTTCATCAGCCCTGCGAGCTGTTTCTAGCTCGATGGTTTTATTGACCAGTTCATCTTTATCTAAGATGAGGTTCCAATGTTCTACCCTACCATCTTCGGTGATGACTTTATGACCATGATCTTCAATGTACTTATAACTGCCATCTTTGCAGCGCATGCGATAGGTGATGGCATAGCTGTCGCTTGTTTCATATTGGGAGAGTGCTTCCTGAATACCTCTTTCCAAATCATCGGGATGGGCAATACCGATGATACTTCCACCGGAAGCGGCAAGTAATTCTGGAACGGTATAACCTAAAATGGCAGCATATTGTTTGGATACATATTTAAATGTATAGCGGTCATCATCATAGGAAATTTTAAGCCCTCCAGGAAGAGAAGCGGTGATCACGTCCAGTTGCTTTCGGGCCAATTGGTAAGCTTTGTCTAATTCTCTTTGATAAGCCAATTCTTTTTCTACGATGCCATCTACACAGCGAAAACCAATCACTGCAAAATGACCATTCTTTTCATATTGTCTGACTGCATGGGCTTCAAAGTGTGTTTGGCCTAGGGAATTAGGAACAGAAGCAAAACGAAAATAGAGGTCTTTGTGATTTTGGAAGTGGTTAAGCAAGTGATCAGTGCGTAGCATATACTTCATGTCCTCTTTGGATTCCTTTACTACATACTGATTGGCATAGTTATCCAAATAGTCTCGATATCGGATGGTTTTAGGTTGATGAGCAATGTTATTGGATGATTGATTCAAAATGATTTCAAAATTATCCGTATCTAGATTGATTAAAAGCACAATGGTGTAATCGGTGCCTAATCCAGACAGAAGTTTTTCCACTCGCTGCTGCTTACTCAATGTAATACTATAGATATCTTTTTTATCACAAATGCTTGGCTCTTCTTTCATCACCGGTCTCCTTGCTCCTCGTTGTGATTTTGGTAGTCATGATACCTGCTTTGTATGGTATCCATGGAGATACAAATCATAGTCGGTTTAGTACTAGCAATAAAGGATTAGGTATTCTTTCTCCCAATCTTTCATGTTGAATTTTACACATACAATTATAAATAATGTAAAACAAGTAATAAAAGTATATTTAATTAAGATAAATACACTTTTATTTTAATATATGAGAGGTAGTTTATCAACGTATAAAGGATACATTCTTTATAGATTTCCTTTCATAAAAATGAAATACCATAACTTGGAAATCACATGATAGAATTCTATAGGGGCCAAGCGATCTATGGATATGAGAGTGATCTCTTATCAGTTATATCAAGGTGGATTTTACGTTATGCATTCAAGTTTTTAATTTATTACTTGCAAGAATAATATTTTTGGTATAAAGTATATAATAATATAAAAAATATGCTTTAATAAGTGTATACGTTAATTGATAACATGTGGCATTGCAATGAAGTTTTTTATTTCGCATTTGGAATCAAAGATGAAATGTTATACAATAGACTGTATAACTTTTACATTATGTGGAAAATGAAAAGGATATAGATTCATTTGTTATTTGAAATAATTCTTAGATTTTCCATCTATTTTAAAGTTTGGGGATTATCAGTATCCTTTTTGCAAAAGTCACTGGGATAAGAAATGATAGAGTCTTAGATATGTTCTGTGTGACATGTAAAGTAGGGGAGGTTTATATATGGCATTACCGGCATTGCTGTTTGTGATACCTTTGTTGACGGCGGTGATTTTACTTATCAATCACAATGCATCTCTTAGAAATGGATTGGTTAAGGGATCTGCTGCATTGATTATGGTTCTTTCCGTTGCCATCGGAGTGCTCTATTTTGGAAAGCCGTTAAAAATTGGCATAGAGGGTACATGGATGCGCCTTTTGATGACAAGTATTGATGGGCTTGTGGTATTGGCAGTACTTTATTATTCTTCTAAATTCAAAAGATATAGCATTGGTTTTTTAGGACTTTTGCAGTTTGTCATTATTTCTGCTTTTGAATATCATATGGGCGAGAGGATTTATACATCCTGGGATTTTATTATTGATAATTTTGCGATCATTATGATTCTCATTGCAGGAATTATTGGTGGGCTCATTGCTGTATATTCTTTAGGATATATGGCTATGTACCATCGAAATCATACAGGGATGGCTGATCGGAGATCATTTTTCTTTTTTGTGGTATTTCTCTTTTTGTCTGCCATGTTTGGCCTGGTTATGTCCAATAATTTATTGTACATGTATACATTTTGGGAAATTACCAGTCTTTGTTCTTTCCTACTGATTGGTTATTCCAAAACGAATGATGCGATTCATAATTCTTGCAAGGCCTTGTGGATGAATCTCTTAGGGGGACTTGCTTTTGCGCTAGCTATCGCATACTTAGGAGAAATGTTTTACACCGTAGAATTATCCCAGCTTATTGCACTTGGCCGTAGCGGACTTCCTGTAGAATTGGTAGTCGCTCTTTTGGTGTTCTGTGGGTTTACCAAATCGGCTATGATGCCTTTTTCTGGATGGCTTTTGGGAGCTATGGTGGCACCGACTCCTACGTCGGCGTTGCTTCATTCTTCGACAATGGTCAAAGCTGGTGTCTTTTTAATTATTAAATTGGCACCTCTTTTGGGAAATAACCATGCGGGGATTATGGCTATGCTCATTGGGGGCATTACATTCTTTTTCGCTTCCTGTGCGGCGATTTCTCAGTCCGATGGGAAAAAAGTACTGGCTTATTCCACCATTTCCAATTTAGGCCTGATTGTATGCTGCGCAGGGACTGGTTCTTATGAAGCCGCTTGGACAGCTATTATGATTGTTATTTTCCATGCCGTAGCTAAGAGTCTTCTGTTCCTTACGGTGGGGACGGCAGAGCAGCAGTTAGGAAGTCGTAATTTGGAAAGCTTTGATGGGATTTTTAATTCCATGCCGCGGCTTTCCCTTTGTATGGTGATTGGGATTTGCGGCATGTTCCTAGCACCTTTTGGTATGCTTATTTCTAAATGGGCAGCGATGAAAGCCTTTGTTGATGCCGGACAACCTCTTTTGCTCTTGGTTTTGGTTTTTGGCTCCGCTACTACTCTATTCTATTGGACAAAATGGCTTGGGAAAATTACTACCTATATTCCTACCACAGAAAATAGAGAAGTAGGTATTTTAGGTGTAGAATGGACAGCCCTCAAAAGCTTGTCTGTGCTTACTTTGGTAGTTTGTGTATTGTTCCCTTTGATTTCTCAGTACATGGTCATTCCTTATTTGGCTATGATTTATCATGCGACCACAGAAGTCATTGCTCAAAGTAATCTGTGGATCATGTCTGTCATGGTATTTTTGATCATCATTTTGCCACTTCGTTTTGGCAAAAGTCGCCAGAAGAAACAGGTCATTACCAATCTGTCTGGGGAAAATCTAGGCCATGATGCCAGTTACCGTGGTGTAGCTGGACAAGTGGTTCCCATTTCTCTTAGAAACTGGTATTTAGAAAACTGGTTTGGAGAAAAAAGGATGAAACTTTTAGGATATACCAGCTGCTTGGCATGTGTCTTGATGGAACTATCCCTAGTGGCAGGAGGTGTTTTCCATGTCTGACTATATGATTTCTGTTTTAGGTGGACTCATCTATTTGCTCGTAGCTCCTATATTGGGAGGGCTCCTTTCTGGGGTGGATCGGAAAATTTCTGCCCGCATGCAGCGAAGAGCAGGACCGCCACTGTGCCAGCCTTTTTATGATTTTTTGAAATTGTGGGATAAACAGCCTATAGCCGTTAATAAGGCGGAGGGATTCTATGTATTTGGCTTTCTTCTCTTCGTTCTTTTGACAGGTACGATTTTTTTTGCTAGAGGGGATATCCTTTTGGTGGTTTTTACATTGACCATGGCTAGTGTATGTCTTATTATTGCAGCCTATGCAGTAGATTCTCCTTATAGCCAGATCGGTGCAGAACGAGAATTGGTACAAACCATGGCTTATGAACCTATGCTTCTTTTGGTAGCTCTTGGATTTTACTTATCTAGTGGAAGTTTCAGTGTAGCAGATATTATGGATACATCTAATATGAATATCCTTCGTATGCCTGGTATTTTCATAGGCCTGTGCTTTATTCTTCTTATTAAATTTAGAAAATCTCCTTTTGATATTTCTATGTCCCATGAAGCGCATCAAGAGCTCATTGGAGGACTTAAGACAGAAATTTCTGGTCGTACATTGGCTATGGTTGAATTGGCTCACTGGTATGAAAATATATTTCTTTTAGGACTGGTCGTATTATTCTTTATCAGTGATTCTTGGTGGACAGCGATTGTGGGTCTTGCCGTTTGTGAGCTGGTATTCTTTGGGGAAATCCTGGTAGATAATTGCTGTGCCCGTATGAAGTGGGAAAACATGTTGGCATCTACCTGGCTTTTGACCTTACTGGCAGGTTTTTTGAATGTTGCTTTTTTGATGTACTTTAAATAGTGGCTTGTCATTAGTGACTGAAACATAATTTTCCTAGTACAAATCACTAGTCTATCAGCTACCTTTGTACATACTCTGAATGAAGAGGTTTTTATGGGATACGAAAAGAAATCACCTTGGCTCATCCATTATGATGGCTCCTCCTGTAATGGGTGTGATATCGAAGTACTGGCTTGCCTGACGCCTCTCTACGATGTAGAGCGGTTTGGTATCGTCAATACAGGGGATCCGAAACATGCAGATATTTTCCTTGTGACTGGCGGAGTCAATGCCCAAAATCTTCCCGTGGTTCGTCAGATTTATGAACAGATGCCAGAACCAAAAGTAGTCATCGCAGTAGGTACTTGTGCTTGTAGTGGCGGCATTTTTAGGGATTGCTATAACATGCTTGGCGGTATGGATAAAGCGATTCCTGTGGATGTGTACGTCCCTGGCTGCGCTGCTCGCCCGGAGGCTATCATCGATGGTGTGGTCAAAGGTCTCTCTGTGTTGGAAGAAAAACATAAAAAATTAAAATGCAATACCTAGAAAAGTAGGGGGCATAAATTTTTCACTCCTAGCTATCTTGATAGGGCATTTTATTTTAAGAGATGAAGAGGATTTTATGAAACAACAGATTATATCCATACGCTCAGAGGACCTTTTGGAACGTGTGGCACGCTTTAAGAAGGAAGGCTGCCGGTTAGTACAAATTCTGTGCACCCGTGTGGAAGAAGGGTTTGAACTCACTTACAGCTTTGATAAAAATTATTTTCTATATCATCTTCGGCTCATTGTGCCACTAGATGGTTCTATTATGAGTATTACTAGCCTCTACTGGTACGGCTTTGTATGGGAAAATGAAATTCATGATCTTTTTGGTTTAGATATTCGTTTTATTGTGCCGGAAGTAGATTATGGTGGCCATTTTTATCATTTAGCACAAAAAACACCTTGGCATGATTTGTCTGGAGCTATGCATGCCAAAAGTGCCGTGAAGGTTAACCTTCGAAGCGGTCTTGGTGTCGATGCGTCGGTGACGAAGAAGGAGGATGACCATGGCTGAATTAACGACTGTCCCCTTTGGACCGCAGCATCCAGTCTTGCCAGAACCGATTCATTTGGATTTGGAACTTAAGGATGAAAAAGTGGTTCGTGCCGTTCCTTCTATTGGGTATGTACATAGAGGACTGGAGAAACTAGTAGAAAAAAAGGATTTTAAACAATTCATTTATGTGGCAGAAAGAGTTTGCGGGATTTGTTCTTTTGGCCATGGTTGGGGGTATGCCAAAGCAGTAGAAGAACTTATGGGGATCGAAGTACCCCGTCGTGCCGACTATCTTCGAACGATTTGGCATGAACTTTCTCGTATGCATAGCCATCTTCTGTGGTTGGGACTAGCCGCTGATGCCATGGGCTTTGAAAGTATTTTTATGAATGCTTGGCGACTTCGTGAGACCATTCTAGATATTTTTGAAGAAACGACTGGAGGACGTGTCATTTTTTCTGTCTGTGAAGTAGGTGGGGTACGCCGAGATCTAACGGATGCTATGGCGAAAGATATTTCTACGAAACTTAAGGGCCTTCGGAAAGAAATTAAGGATATGGGACAGGTTTTTCTCTATGACGATACCATTCAAAGTCGTTTGGAAGGGGTAGGCGTTCTATCCATGAATGATGCGGTCGAGCTAGGTTGTGTAGGGCCTTTGGCTCGTGCTAGCGGTATTCCTAATGATTATCGTATGGCTGATGAAGATGGGGCTTATAAAGATTTGCAGTTCCGCCCTGTACTGGAACAAGCAGGTGATTGCCTTTCTCGTGTGAAAGTACGTTTGAATGAACTCTATCAATCCATGGATCTCATTCAAGGCTGTCTGGACAATCTGCCAGAGGGGGCAATTGCCGCACCGGTGAGAGGTTTGCCTTCTAAAGGAGAATGTTTTACCAGGATAGAACAGCCTAGAGGGGAAGCTATTTATTATGTCAAAGGCAATGGAACAAAAAATTTGGAACGGTTCCGTCTCCGTACACCGACGAACTGTAACATTCCGGCGCTTGTGAAAATGCTGCAAGGTTGCGACTTGGCAGATGTGCCTAATATTATCCTTACCATTGACCCCTGTATTAGCTGCTGCGAAAGATAATATGAGATGTACTAGAAAGTGTGAAGTGAGAAGATAAGGGAGGTTATTATATGAGTTACCTGGTATATGTGAAGCAGGCCTTGGCTAATTTATTTAAGCCTCCTGTGACTTCTAAGTACCCATTGGAGCCGAAGAAGTTTTGCCCTGGAGATCGCGGCCGGGTGATTAATGAGGTGAGCCAGTGTATTCTGTGTGGCATGTGCGAGAGAACTTGTCCTACAGGGGCACTGACGGTGGATCGAAAAACAGGCACTTGGAAAATCAATCCTTTTTCCTGCATTCAGTGCGGTGCTTGTGTGACCTCTTGTCCTAAAAAGTGTTTATCCATGGATCCCCATTATGCGGCGCCAGCTTTGAAAAAATCAGAAGTCATTCTGACGGTTGTCCAAAAAGAAGGAAAGCCAGAAGTCAAAAAAGAAGTGGCTGCTATTTCTACTTCAAAATCAGCTTTCTCTATGGATGATAGAAGTCATATTGTCAATAATGTGATGAAATGTATTTTTTGCGGTATGTGCGAAAGAAACTGTCCAGCCGGTGCGATCACTGTGGATCGGCGGAACCGCACTTGGCGTATCAATTTGGAAGCTTGCGTGAATTGCGGGACTTGTATCGATAATTGCCCGAGAAAATGTTTGTCTTTGGGGTGTTATTTGGGAAATAAAACAGACATCACCATCAAAGGGAAAATGCCTATAAGGCGTATGCCTGTCAAAGTAATACCCAAAGAAGTGTCAGCTTCTCCTGCTATATCCCAGGCAGCACCTTCTGTACCAAAGATGGCAGAGAAAACCATTCCTATGGAGCATCTATTCAATGATATAGAAAAATGTCTTTTCTGCGGGAAATGTGAACATCATTGCCCGGGGAAGGCCATTTCTCTTGATAGAAGAAATCGTATTTGGACCATTGACCGAGAAAAGTGCATGACCTGTGGTGTGTGTGAAGGTGTTTGTCCCACCCATTGTCTAACCATGCGAGATACATGGGAAGAAGGGGAAACTAAGGCTATGGTCACTTCCTATCAGGGAAAGGTACTGACTCATCGTCCGCGTGTTCGCCCGACGCCCTCTAAGAAAGAAGTTTCTGAAAAAGCACCTCACATAGAAATAGAGAAGGAGATTCCTGCTGTCCAGGAGCATCCCATTTCCAAAGAAGAAAATATAGCAGTATCTACCCATCCAAGACATATTGCTAATGATATAGATCAGTGTCTCTTTTGCGGGAAATGTGAACATACTTGTCCGGCGGATGCTATTTCGATTGACAGAAGGAATCGGACTTGGACCATTGATCGAGATCAATGTATCACGTGCGGTGCTTGCATAGGAGGTTGTCCAAAGAAATGTCTCACCATGAAAGAAAAATGGGAAGAGGGAGAAAATCAAGCTGCTAAGTTGACTTTACAAGGAAAAGCGCCTACAAGACAGCTGAGGCCACAATCCAAAGTGGGGCTATCTCAAAAAGTGGAACTGGAAAAAGAATCACCAAAGGTAGAAACCAAACCGGTAGTAAATGTGCCTCAGTCAGACAATAGTTTCCACGTGACCAATGATATAGAGAAATGTCTTTTCTGCGGGAAATGTGAACATAGCTGCCCTGCTGGAGCCATTTCTATAGATCGAAAAAATCGTACCTGGACCATTGACCGAGAAAAATGTATGGTTTGCGGTTTGTGTGCGGAAGGTTGCCCGGCCCATTCTCTCTCTATGGAGGAAACTTGGCAGGAAGGGGAGAATCGTGCGCTGGTACTCACCATGCAGGGAAAGCAGCCAGTGAGACGGCCTCGCCCTGCGCCCAAAGCAGCACCCAAGGAGGATACTCATGCATGAGTATCCGGTGACTTTGGAAATTGTTCGCATGGCAGAAGAAGCAGCTAAAGCTAAGAATGGAATCGTGAAAGCCATTCATTTGGTGGTGGGAGAAGATTCAGGATTTATTGGCGAATCTATTCAGATGTACTTTGATGTGATTTCAGAAGGGACTCTCTGTGAAGGAGCTACTCTTACGATTCAGGATATCAAACCGAAAATGAAGTGTGATGTATGTGGGAAACTTTTTGAAAGAAAACGATTTTCTTTCACCTGTCCCTATTGTGGTGGCGATGGATCGCCAACGGATATAGGAAAAGAGTTTTATATAGAAAGCGTTGATTTAGAAGTGCCTTGATGGTTAAGAAATGAGAAGTGTAAGTGTCGCTCCTCATTGGTTATATGGTTATGCACTATTATGCACATCGTACTTTTTAAAAGTCAATGAATAAGGAGAATAAAACATATGCATATGGTCAAAGCGGGTGTAATGGAAGATATTTATGCCCATAACAATCACATTGCAGAGCATGTGAGAGAATATTTGAATGAAAGACATATTTATGCAGTCAATGTCATGGGTGCGCCTGGGACAGGAAAGACTACATCGTTGGAACAGCTCATAAAATATATGAAATCTAAAGTGTATGTCATTGAAGGGGATATAGAATCAGATATTGATACAGAGCGGCTTAGAAAAAAACATGTTACTGCAGCGCAGATTAATACCTTTGGCGCTTGCCACTTAGATGCACCTTTGGTACATAATGCAGTACATACCATGGATTTTAGTGAGCCAGGGATTCTTTTTATTGAAAATGTAGGAAACCTCGTATGTCCAGCAGAGCTCAATATAGGGGAACATATTAAAATGCTTATTGTTAGTGTGGCAGATGGTAGTGATAAACCTTATAAATATCCATTGGCTTTTGAAAAGGCAGATGTGATTCTTTTAAATAAGATGGATCTCATGCCCTATCTTGATTTTGATGAGGATTTTTTCATGAAAGGTATTCGTCATCTCAATAAAAAAGCGCCTGTTTTCAAAGTGAGCGGAAAAACAGGAGAAGGATATGAAGAGGCAGCTATTTGGCTCATGGAAAAAGCAGTGAAGAGTTAGAAGTGATGGTAGAGTCATCTGTCATCTGTATGGCTTTATATGCATACTGCCGGTGAAAGCCTCTACTTATGGTATTTTCTGATGAGGGAAGGGGACTGTTTTGCAGTGCCTCCCCCATTTTGAAGAGCTGCTACTGCTAACCTTTACTCCTTATTTCGTACTATAAAAGGGAGGTTTCTTCACTATGAATACGGTCACTTATAGCATCATCGTCAACGGTCGCGTGCAAGGGGTGGGATTTCGTCCATTGGTGTGTCGACTGGCCAAGGAATTGTCTATCAAAGGGACAGTAAAAAATACAGGTGGTATAGTAGAAATTATTGCACAGGGGAGCCATCAGGCTCTCCTTTCTTTGATGGAAAAAATTCAAAAAGCACCCCTTCCTATAGAAGTAGATGTCATCACTTACAAAGAAATAGCAAGTACTCCTTTTTCTGATTTTCAATCTATTATTAGTGATGGAAAGCCGAAGGGACCTATATTCCCTTCTGATATAGCCATTTGCCAAGCTTGTGAAAAAGAACTTTTAGATTCAGTTAACCGGCATTTTCAATATCCCTATATTTCTTGTACAGCTTGTGGTCCTCGGTATACCATTATAGAAAAGCTCCCTTATGATAGAGAACATACCACCATGAAAGAGATGGACATGTGTGAGGATTGTGCTAAGGAATATGTTTCTTTATCCGATCGCCGGTGTCATGGAGAAACCATTTCCTGTCCCCATTGCGGACCGCAGCTTTTAGAGTGGGGAAAGATATCTTCTGCTCCTATGGATCACGCCATTCATTTGGTACAAGAGGGGGGCATCATTCTAGTCAAAGCTATGGGGGGATATCAGCTGGTCTGTCGCAGCGATATAGAAGAATCGGTTCAAAAGCTTAGGACCATCAAACATCGGGAGAAAAAGCCATTTGCACTCATGGTAAAGGATTTGGACATGGCTAAAAAAGTGGTTTATCTCTCAGAAAAGGAAAAGAAACTTCTTATCTCTCCTGTGCGGCCTATTATACTGGCTAAGCGAAAAGTCATGTATCCGCTAGGAGCAGCGGTGGCTAATGAGGTGCCAAGGCTAGGGATATGTTTGCCTTCCACTGGTTTTTATGTGCTTCTGATGCAGAAGATGTCTTCTCCTTTGGTGGTAACCAGTGCCAACCAAAGCGGTGAGCCTATGATTTTTACAGACGAAAAGGCCAAGTCTTTTTATGAGTCACACACAGAAATCAGTGGATGCTTTACTTATCAACGGGATATTCTGCGTCCTGCTGATGACAGTGTGGTACAGGTCAATGGTGGCGCGGCACAGATTCTTCGTAGAACCAGAGGTTATTTACCAGAACCAGTGCTGAAAGAAAAGATTTCTGGGCATGTGCTGGCTACAGGAAGTGACATGGAACCTGGATTCTGTATCACCGGTGGGGGGCGGTATTATCCTTGTCAGGTTCCTTGCGAATGGGATAATGAAAGGTCGGAGAGATTCATAAAAAAAACAGAGGAAGAGTGGGAAAAGATGCTGGGCATTGTTCCGCAAACCATTATTTCTGATAACCATCCTCGGTATTTGTCTTCTCTTTGGGGAAAAGAATTGGCAAAAAATAGAGGAATCCCTTTTGTGACTGTGCAGCATCATCATGCCCATGCCTTGTCTGTTATGGCAGAGCATCATTTGCAAGGTCCTGTTTTAGCTTTTGTATTTGACGGAACCGGTTATGGAGAAGATGGAACCATTTGGGGAGGAGAGATTCTTCTTTGCAAGGAAAATGAAAAAAAGCGGGTTGGCCATATCAAGTCTATTTCTATGATCGGTGGAGATCTTTCTATGAAGCAGGCATGGAAAACCGCTCTTTGTTATTTGGCTTCTGGGCATCTTCCATCTTCTGATCCTCGATATGAACTGGTGGATAAAGCTTTGAAAGCTAAGATCAATTGCATTGAAAATTCAAGTGTAGGTAGGCTCTTTGATGGTGTATCTTCTCTTTTGGGATTGGCAGATGTCAATCAATATAAAGGAGAGTGCCCCATGGTGCTAGAAAAAGCAGCATGGGAAGCGATCAGAAAAGGGCAAAAGGGAACCGAGCTTTCTTTTAAAGGAAAAGAGGAACCAGAAGGATACATATGGGATCCTATCCCTTTGATAGAAAGTCTTTTGGAAAGTCATGATACAATAGAGGAGAAAGCTTTGGGATTCCACAATGCATTGGTAGATATGATAAAGGAAAGTGCTCTTCATTTTGGTATTCCCCAGGTGATTCTTTCTGGCGGCTGTTTTGCCAATGGGATTCTTATGGAAAAAGCCAGGGCAGTTTTGGAGAAAGATCATTTTCAGGTGTATACCAATGAAAAGGTACCCTGCGGAGATGGAGGTATTGCCCTGGGACAAGCGTATTATGGATGTATCTCATAATATGATTTGTGGTAAGTGGATTATGTAAAAGGTCTATCATATATATGTATCCTGCTGCGTAAGGCGTGGTCATCTATTGGGGGCACACCTATGCACTGTATCTATAAGTCATTTAATATTAAAGAAAGGAGAAAGATTATGTGTGTAGCCTATCCAGGTCGAGTGGTATCTATATCTGGTAGTCATGGGCTGGTTGATTTTTCTGGCTCTACCGTTAGAGTCAATCTTTCCATGGTGCCGGTGAAGCTAGGAGATTATGTACTCGTCCATGCGGGGATGGCCATTCAGATCGTAGAAAAAGAAGAGGCCCAAGGGTGGATTTCTTTATTCCAGGAAATTGATGAGGCAGGGAAGGTATGAGGGAAAAAGAACTGGCTCAGTGGCTTTACTCTTATCAAGGGCCGCCTCTTCGCTTGATGGAAGTGTGCGGTACGCATACGTCAGCTTTGTATCGAAGTGGGATTAGACAGATGCTTCCCCCTGCTATTACTTTTTTATCTGGTCCTGGATGTCCAGTGTGTGTGACTCCTACTTCTTATATTGATAAACTGATTTCCTATGCCATGAAACCTGGCTATCAAGTGATGGCCTTTGGCGATTTATTGGCTGTACCAGGAAGCACAATGTCTTTGGCTACGGCTCGCGATTTGGGTGGTCATGCCGATTTCTTTTACAATCCAGAGGATACGCTTGAGTTAGCCAAAGCGCATCCGGATAGGATGTATATATTGGCAGCTGTAGGATTTGAAACTACAGCACCTATTTGGGGAAATTTGATCCAGCAAGTATATCAAAAGAAAATCCCTAATATCCGTTTTTTGACTGCCTTAAAAACAATGCCAGAAGCGATGGCGCAAATTGCTAAAGAGGGTCGCATTGATGGATTCCTCTGCCCTGGGCACGTGGCGGTTATTACTGGCAGTAAGGCTTTTCAGAAAATGGCAGATACTTTACAGGAAACTATGGTGATTGGAGGATTTTCTCCTTCTGAATTGTTACGCGCCTTGGGACGTCTTATCTTGGAAGCATCTCAAAAGAAAAAAGGACTTTGGAATGAATATCCTTCTGTGGTGCAAGAAGAAGGAAATCGCCGGGCATTGGCACTACTTGCGGATGTATTTACTCCTGGTGATGCGGTATGGAGAGGATTGGGAAACATCTCTGGATCTGGTCTTTATATTTCTAGCAAATACAAAGAGTTGGATGCAGGAAGCCAGGGTCTTATAGAAGATTGCATGCCAAAGGGTTGCTGCTGCGGCCAAGTATTAACTGGACGGATTACGCCATCTATGTGTCCTTGCTTTGGAAAAACATGCATCCCAGACCATCCGGTAGGCGCTTGTATGGTAAGTAGCGAAGGTGCTTGTTGCGTCACGTATAGAGAAGGCGTAGCAAAATAAAGAAAAGTGACGCAGCGCGTAAGGATCTATCTTTATTGACATGGCATGTTTCACGTGAAACATAGTGATATACATTCTCAAAATGTTTTACATGACATACTTTGAATGACATATTTATGGATACCCAAGGAGGTATGTAAATGAAAATAGAGCTTCGCCATGGAAGCGGCGGAGAAGAAACAAGCAAACTCATTGGTTCTCTTTTTGCTAAATACTTCAAAAATCCTATATTGGATAAAATGGAAGATGGAGCTGTGCTGCCAAAGATACAAGGATATCCAGTATTTACATCCGATAGTTTTGTGGTGGAACCGCTCTTTTTCCCTGGAGGAGATATAGGAAAACTTTCTATTTGTGGGACTATCAATGATCTTTCTTCTATGGGAGCTACGCCGCTGTATCTGACAGCTTCTTTTATTTTAGAAACTGGACTAGAAGAAGAGACTTTGGAAAAGATCGTGATTTCCATGGCGCAAACAGCGAAAGAAGCAGGGGTGATCATTGTAGCTGGTGATACGAAAGTCGTCGAAGGACATGGAGGACTGTATATCAATACCGCAGGGATTGGTGTGCGATCTTTGGATATTTCCATTTCTGCCAAGAATCTTACTCCTGGGGATGCGCTCCTTTTGACGGGTACTTTGGGAGATCACCACGCTACCATTTTGACAAAACGGCTTTCTATGAAAACCACTTTACAAAGTGACTGCGCTCCGCTGAATCATTTGGTCAAAGAGCTTCTTGATGCTAAGCTTTCTATCCATACCATTCGGGACATCACCCGCGGTGGATTGGCAACGGTGACCAATGAATTGGCAGAGGCATCAGAGAAAGCTATCTTTTTATCTGAAGAAGAGTTGCCTGTCAGTGAGGAAGTCAAAGGACTTTCTGGTATTTTAGGTTTGGACCCGCTCACTATGGGCAATGAAGGAAAAATGCTTATCGCTCTTCCGGCAGCAGAAGCAGAAAGGGCGCTTGCTATTCTTCATCAAAATCCCTATGGGAAAAAGGCAGTACAAGTGGGAATGGTAAAAGAAGGAAGTGGCGTTCATTTAGAAACCCTCTTCGGTGGCTATAGGCGTATTTTACCACTTCGAGGAGAGGGACTTCCGCGGATTTGTTAAAATGATTGATCGAGGTTTTATTTGAATATAGATCAATGGTACGAGGAGACATATATGTTTAAGCGATTTGATGACAAAAACATTGGTTGGGAAGGTGTGGAACCTCATATTTATAAAGAAAATCCAGGGGTATTTCAGGATGTGACCAAGCAAATTTTATTTGATAACGAAGCCGACTTGCCTGTACAGTTTCGTTATTTTCAAGTAGAAAAAGGGGGATATTCTTCCTTTGAACATCACCAGCATATGCATGTAGTCATGATTTTTAAAGGGAAAGGCCATGCGCTTTTGGGAAATCAAGTAGTGGAAGTCAAAGCTGGGGATTTCATGACCATTCCACCTTGGCAGTGGCACCAATTCCGCGCAGATATGGATGATATATTGGGCTTTCTTTGCTTGGTCAATCATGACAGAGATATTCCCCAGTACCCTACAGAAGAAGAATTGGCAGAACTGCGTACCCATCCGGGAGTAGCAGAATTTTTGGATGGGAAACTATCATAAGTGACTGGTAGACTAGCGACTGGTCATTGGTTAGAAACAGGGAGAACCTTATGTTAGACCACAAGAGTGTCATTATTTTTGATATGGACGGTACGCTTATTGATTCTGTGGGCGTGTGGAATGAAATAGACCAAGAACTGATTCATCGATTGGGCGGCGAAGAAGAATCGATGGAGGCGGTGCAAAAGAGAAGAGATGAAATACTGACCCGGTATAAAGACGAAAAAGAGCCTTATGTAGTGTATTGCACTTACTTAGGACAAGAGTATCATTCTCCATTGACAGGAAGGGAAATTCATTCCCTGCGCTATGGCATTGCACGAAATTTTTTGCTCCATCAAGTAGATTATAAGAAAGGTGTACCCCATGTCTTGCATGCCTTGAAGAGCATGGGAAAAACCTTGGTCATTGCTACTACGACTAGAAAAGACAATATGGATATTTATAGGACAAAAAATACCAACTTACTTGCTAAAGCTCCTCTAGATGATTTTTTCAACGCCATTTACACCAAAGAAGATGCGAAACATATCAAACCGGACCCGGAAATTTATCTGACCGTCATGAAAGATTTCGGAAAGAAACCAGAAGACTGTCT
>DJPC01000085.1 GCA_002439665.1 Dialister sp. UBA6422 | reverse complement strand
GACCGACAACCGCAACCGTACCGTAGCAGACGTTCGCCATTACTTCGACAAGTACGGCGCAGGCCTGGGCAATGCCGGCTGTGTATCCTGGCAGTTCGAGCAGAAGGGCGTTCTGATTATCGAGCGCGGCGATCTGGATGAAGACGAAACCATGATGACCGTTCTCGATGCTGGTGCAGATGATTTCCAGGCTGACGAGGACTGCTTCCAGATTTACACCGCTCCGGAAGATTTTTCCGCTGTTCGTGACGCACTGACCGAAGCTGGCTTCGAGTTCGCACAGGCTGAGATCCAGATGGTTCCGCAGAACACCATCACCCTGGAGAGCCAGGAGGATATGGCACAGATGCGCAAGCTGCTGGACAACCTCGAGGACAACGACGACGTACAGCACGTATGGCACAACTGGGAGAACGAGGACGATTACGAGGAGTAATTCGTCAAACACAACAGAAACCAAAATAGCTCCCTTACGAGGGAGCTATTTTCCAATTTGTTTGTACAAGAGGAGGTCTCTTCATGCATCATCAGATTTCTCGGCTGCTGCTCGCTGCCTGTGCATATAACGGCGCAGATCCGGCGCGCAATCAGCATCTCATCAAGGTACACAATTATGCCCGCATGATTGCGTCCGGCGAACATATTGATGCGCACACACAGTTCGTGCTGGAAGCCGCCGCTGTTCTGCATGACATTGGCATTCATGAAGCGGAGCGCGTACATCATTCCTCTGCCGGACAGTTCCAGCAGATAGAAGGCCCTGCCGTGGCGCGGAAGATCCTCAAGGATTTTCCGTTTGAACAAGCGGACATTGACCGCATTTGCTGGCTCATTGCCCATCACCATTCCTATGGTTCTATCGATGGCATGGACGCTCAGATTTTGGCAGAAGCAGATATGCTGGTGAATCAGTTTGAAGATGGTGCTTCTCATGAGCAGAATGAAGCACTTTATAAAAGACTATATAAAACAGAAACGGGAAAACGGCTCTTTAAGGAATTGTATATGGAGACCTATGATCCAGTGAAGAAATAAGGAAGGGGTGAAAAGTTAGGAATGAGGAGTGAAGGTGGCGTCATGTCCATGATATAATGCCGCCAGTATGATTTGGTTTTATAGGTCATATGGATTGTCTGGTAAGAAATGGATGAAAGGACATTTATGTCATGTGACTTCTAACTACTCATTTCTAGCTGTATCCATGAGAGATACATCTTTGATTTACCCTATTCGCAGTGATGGACGTATCCTTTTAGGCCGTAAACGTCGGGGAATGGGATTTGGTAAATGGAATGGTTTTGGCGGAAAAATCGAAGAAGGCGAAACCATGCGGCAATGCGCAGCTAGGGAGCTTTTCGAAGAATGCAGTTTGATAGCAAAACCAGAGGATTTGGAAATGGTAGGCGATTTGTATTTTCATCAGCCCTCTGACCCCACCTGGTCCCATGCAGGCATTGTGTACCTGGCTAAGGTGTGGAAAGGGACGCCTCATTTATCAGATGAAATGGATCCTCGCTGGTTTTTACCTTCTGAATTTCCCTATGATGATATGTGGATGGCCGATCGCATTTGGCTTCCTATGATTTTAGAGGGAAAGAAAATCCGTGGGACCATCTATTTTGCAGAAGATGGGGAAACGGTGTTTGATGCTGTATTTAAGACGGTGAGTGATTGAAATGCGTCATGGGAAGTGAGAGACGTCATGGTGGAAGGGGCGCAACAACATTATATAGCGCTCCTTTTTTTATATAGTAGATTGTTAGCAGCAAGCCGTTGGCAGTATTTGTGCATAGCTTACTGTTAACAAAATTCGGCGAGCTTATAGAGAAGAACTCTATGACCAATGAATCTATTCGTGTAAGAGCAATTCGTTGTGATCGCCGGCCAACATTACGTACTACGCACTTCGCATGACGCATTCAAATAGAGGAGTTTAATAGCAATGTTAGATAATTGGCCTCAAGTACTGCTTGATTGGTTTGATGCCCATAAGAGAGAGCTTCCGTGGAGGGAAACCAAACCGCGCAATCCCTATCATGTGTGGGTTTCGGAAATTATGTTGCAGCAAACTCGGACAGAAGCAGTGAAGCCTTATTTTTATAGTTGGATGAACAGGTTTCCTACCATTCACGATCTGGCGATGGCTGAGGAAGCAGATGTACTCCATGAGTGGCAAGGGCTTGGATACTACAGCCGAGCTAGAAATCTTCACAAAGCAGCAAAGATCATGGAAAAAGAATATGGTGCCACCATGCCTCACCAGTTGGAAGAAGTCAAGGCTCTTCCTGGGATTGGAGACTATACAGCTGGTGCTATTTGTTCCATGGCTTTTGGACAAAAAACGGCAGCCATTGATGGCAATGTACTTCGTGTCTATGCTAGGCTGTATGAAGTGAAGGAAGATATTTTAAAAAGTAAAGGAAAAAAGGATATACAACAATTGGTGGCAGGTACACTTCCTGATAGAGCTGGTGATTTCAATGAAGCTTTGATGGATCTAGGCGCTACGATTTGTATTCCCAAACATCCTCAGTGTCAGTCCTGTCCTTTGCAGTCTTTTTGCCTGGCCAGGAAGCATGGAAGCGAGGAAGACTTGCCCATACGGACAAAGAAAAAGCCCCAGGTGGCTTATGAAGCGGCTTGCGGCATTTGTATGCAGAATGGCAAAGTGCTCCTTCATAAAAGACCCAAGACGGGGATGCTGGCTTCTATGTGGGAGTTTCCCATGGTACTTGCTAGCGATGTGCCAGAGAGCCAAAAACAATTGGAGACTCTTCTATCAGGCCAGATAGAGCAAGATATGTGGCGCTATACCCACGTATTTACCCATCGCATTTGGCATATGATTGCCTATAGAATGGCATCTTTTAAAGTGCCAGAAGGGGAATACCAGTGGTTTTCACCAGAAGAATATAAGGAAATTCCTTTAGCTGGCCCTCATGCCAAATTGGCTGCTTTTTTAGAAGGGAGAATGTAGATGGCATTTGAACAGATCATTTTAGGGATGTTTTCCCTCTTGGGGCTGATCAATAGCTCACTTCTTGCCTTTCTGTTTAGAAAGAAGCATTGGTATGTGTATTCCCTTTTTGGCTTTCTTCTGGGCGGGCTATCAGGATGGTATTTCCTTTGGTATGCCAAGGGCTATGATGGTCTTGGCGAATGGTCTTTGTGGCTGGCTTATGTGTTGTGCGGTTTTATGGTGGCAGAAATCATTGCGGCAGGCCCTCTCCTTCTTTTATCAGTAGGTAGTCTTACGGGTCTATTTCGATCTTTCTTTCAGAAATTGGGAATTCTTGTAGCAGTTATGGCACTAGCTATTGGTATCTATGGTTCTATTGATGGAAATAGCAGGGAGAAGGTAGAACGATATGATATTTACGTAGAAGGACTGCCAGCAGGATTTGAAGGATATACATTTGCACAAATAACAGATACCCATATTGGTCCTTATTTCCGCTATACCGATCTTCCTGGTGAATTGGAACGAGCCAAACAAGAAGGAGCCAAAACGGTTTTTCTGACCGGCGATCTCATCGATGATGTGCGCTATATGTCAGAGACAGCCCAAATATTGACGGAAAAGTCTCAAGAATTTTCTGATGGTATTTTTTATGTATGGGGCAATCACGAGTACTATCGATCAAAAGATCTGATTCGAGAAGCACTTTTGAAAACGCCGCTTACACTTTTGGAAAATGATAGCACCTTTCTTTCTCGCGGGGGAGAAAAGTTGTATATTGCTGGGGTCGACTATCCTTGGGGCAAAGGAGAGGCCAAGCAAAAAGAAATGGATCACATGACAGAGGAAGCTTATCAGAAGATTCCTACCGGCGCGCCTTCTATTCTTTTGGCTCACCACTCCGATTTCATTGATGAAGGATTTAAGAAAGGCGCCTTTTTAACACTCACTGGGCATACCCATGGTACCCAATTTGGATGGATGGATCAGCCTATGATCACTCCTTTCATATACACAAGGGGCATGTACAGTGATGGCATCCATCAAGGGTATGTCTCTAGAGGAGATGCCAGCTGGTTTCCTTTCCGCTTGATGTGTCCTAGAGAACTGGCTATATTTACATTGCATCGGAAATCCTAAAGGATCATTAATAGCTTTCGTGCATTCACATTTAAGAGTAAAACTCAGTTGTTTGTTGATGGCTATTAGTTGTTAGACTCCAAACAAATCCGGGCAAATAATAACCAATCCAACAAAAAAGGGGCTGTGAAATAATATAGTCTCAATAAAAAGGCAGTCCGCTGATTCATATGAGTCAACGGACTGCCTTTTGTGTTAAAATTTAAAAACTACCTTTGTTTTGAATTCTGCGGTGGACTTTTTCTTTGGCATGATATTA
>DJPC01000103.1 GCA_002439665.1 Dialister sp. UBA6422 | reverse complement strand
GTATACGTTGATTAATTTTTTAAAATTAGCAGGTATCATGCCTATCATTGGAGATATGCTGTCCCCTGTCATGGGGATCTTTGGCCTTCCTGGCGAGGCTTCGGTGGTACTTTTAGCTGCTTTTTTTGCTAAGGCGGCAGGGGCAGCTACGGCTGCTGGTATGTATATGAATGGAACCATCAGTGCCGTGCATGCGACGATTTTATTTCCTGCTTGTATTACCATGGGAACATTGATAGGACATTTCGCTCGTATTGTTATGGTGAGTCAGGTGCGTACGGTTTATTATCCGGTCATGTTAGCAACGCCGATTATAGATGCGATGATTTCTATGTGGCTTACCAGGGGAATTTTATTTCTTTTGGGATATTAAGAGAAACCCCATGGATTATTTATTATGAAGGAGGCTCACCTATGGAAAAGAAAAAAATAGAATCGGCTTATAAGGTGACTTGGAAGGGCTGGGTATCCCTGATTTTTCTTATCATTTGTTTTTCTGGTGTATTTGGGCATCAAAATAATTTTTTAAAAGCCTTTGATTTCATGAGCCTTATGGGACAGTTTGGCCATGCCGAGGGAGCTAAAGTCGCTATGCTTGGTACTGGTGGTTTTGGCGCTAGAGAGGGATTTGCCTTCGCTTTAACTATGGTTCCTATCACTATGGTAGCACAGGGCCTCATCGAGGTATGTGAACATTTAGGGGCTATGAAAGCTGCGGGAAAATTGTTTCAACCTTTTCTTCATCGTCTCATGGGAATTCCTGGCATTACTGGATTGGCTTTTGTTTCTAGTTTTACCAGTTCAGATATTGCTGCGTTTATGACAAAAAATATGTACGAAGAAGGGGAAATCACCGATGATGAAAGAACTATTTTTGCCGCTTACCAATATGCAGGTTCAGGAACGGTCAATAATACTATCGGTTCTGGTGCAGCTTTGCTTCCCATTACAATTTTGCCGGTAGGAATTATTTTAGGGCTTATTATTTTAGTGAAGTTTATAGGGGCTAATTTTATTCGGTTATATTTAAAGTGGTATCATAAAAAGCATGGATCTATGGAAGAGCATGTATCATAAAAAATAGAAATGTCACGATTTTACTGTAAAATGTAGTACACTTGGATTATTTTTCCCTAGTCACATGGATAGATTTACTTGTGACTGGGGAATTTTTGTATGGATTTGAAGGGGCAAAAATAAGGATGCTATAATAAGATGATTTTACAAGTTTATTTTATATGGAATGATTATTACTAGCTATGAAAATGGTATCCATTATGATTTCTATAAGGGAGAATTCCTATGAATGATTCACAGAAAGCAGCTGTTTATTCTAAAGGACCTACGCTGGTTATTGCAGGACCGGGGACAGGGAAAACATATACGATCATTCAGCGGGTCATTCATTTGATTCGAGATCAAAAAGTGAAGCCAGAGGAAATCATGCTTGTCACTTATACGGTTAAAGCTTCTAAGGAACTCACGACCCGCCTGACCAATGAACTTTCTAAATTGGGTCTTGATGTCAATCTCCATGATATGTATTTGGGGACCTTTCATCACATTTGCCGTATGATTTTAAAAGAGTTTCGAGAATATACAACGTTAGAGAGAAATTTCCTAGAAACGGATCAGTTTGAGCAGCAGTATTTGGTGTATGGTCATTTGTCTGAATTTGAAAAAATACCAGGATTTGATACGGTCGTTTCTCCTGGTTATATGAATCGTGCAGGCATCTTTCATTCCTATAGCCCATGGAAACGGTGTCAGTCTATTTGCCACTATGTGAGCGGCTTAGCAGAAGAATTATTGGATCCAGAGGAAATGAGACGCCAACATGGTCATGAATTGGAGGGCCGCGTAGAAGTTTTAGCACGGATGCTCATGAAGTATAATCGTTTTTCTAGGGAAGAAAATTTTATTGATTATACTAGATTGCAGACAGAGACATATCATTTGCTGCAAAATTACCCCTCGGTTAGGCATATATTGCAGAAACGGATTCAGTATATCATGATCGATGAATATCAAGATACGGATTATATCCAAGAAGCATTGATTCAATTGTTACTAGGGCATGAGAAACATATTTTTGTGGTTGGCGATGATGACCAAAGTATATATCGATTTCGAGGAGCCACGGTAGGAAATATTTTGGGATTTGCAAAGAATTATCATACCGAAGGGTGTCAGGTATTTAAATTAGATACCAATTATCGTTCTACCCAAGGGATCATTGATTTCTGCGGCCAATGGATGACCCGTTTATATCCTAAAAGAGGGGTATGGAAAAAAGAGGGAGAAGGGTATTATCGCTATGTAAAGGGGAAAATGAAATCTGGTGTGATAGGTGTAGAACCTTCAGTAGTGAAAGTGACAGATACAGATTACAAAACTTGGCTTCAAAAAGTGGCGGCTTTGGTTAAGCAATTGAAACAAGAAGGGGGGATTGAAGATTATAACCAAGTGGCTATCCTATGGAGTTCTGTAAAAAGTTATATAGCAAGAGATATGCAGATTGTTTTTGAACGGGAAGGGATCCCTGTATATGCGCCTCGGGCAGGACATTTTTTTGAGCGCAAAGAAGTATCCTGGCTTTTGGGATGTCTTTTATATCTCTTCCCTGATTTTTCAGAGCACATGGAAGCGTTTCCTGAGATGGGAGAAACAGAGGGGATCATGTCTCGTTATTTAGCATTTCTCTCTATGGCACGCTATGTGATGGAACAAAAAGAAAATCAAGCGCTTAAGCACTGGCTAGACGGTATTAGAAGTCAGATTAGGTCAGAACATAAGCTTCCTTTTTCCTTATTACAAATCCTGTATCATATCATAAGCTTTACCCCTTTTTCCAAATGGATGGATGAGGCTGCCAAAGGGGAATCAGGAGAAGCTAGAAATATATCTGCCATCACTCGTCTGATTAGTCGGTTTCGTTATTTCTTGAAAGAGGGAAATGGGAAATCCAAAGAAAATGTGGAAGAATGTTATTTATTTTTCTATCGTTATTTACGGCTTTGGTATGAAAATCGCGTGGATGAATATGAAGATGAAGAGCGATATGCTCCTTCTGGAAAAGTATCTTTTTTAAATATTCATCAATCCAAAGGTCTAGAGTATCCAGTGGTTATTGTAGCTTCTTTAGATGATACCCCCTGGGGAGATGGGGATTATATCCCTTCTATTGTGCAATGTGTCACTTCTAGAAAGTCTTATGAACCAGCAGAACGATGGAATGATTTGGATTTTTTAAGAAAATATTATACTGCCTTTTCGCGAGCAGAAACTCTTCTGGTCTTGGCCTCCCAGGTCGTTAATGGTAAAAAACCATCTCGATTTTTCCTGCCTGCTTTACAATCTGTTCCCTCTTATGATGAGCAGCGTATTCCTTTAGAAAAAATGCATTTTCGTCCCGTACAGTCTGCGCATTTTAAGCCTCGCTTTTCCTATACGACCCAAGTAGCTCTTTATGAAATCTGTCCGCTGCAATATAAATGGAAACGGATTTATGGATTTGCTTCTCATGGTGGAACGTCTATGATGTTTGGATTATTGGTTCATGAGACCTTGGAAGACATTCATAAGGCAGTCGCTCGAGGAGAAGAAGAAACAATAAGTCCAGGAATGGTTTATGGATGGCTCATGTCCAATTATTCCTCTTTATCAAAACGAGAACATATTTGGCTATCTAAGAAGGAATTAGACAGGGCTTTTCAGGAAGTGATGGGGTATGTGCAGTATCGTAAGGGAAATTGGTCTGCTATTAAAGAAGCTGAAGTGCCCTTAGAATTGGTGAAAGACACATATATCATGGATGGTACCATTGATTTGCTGCAAGGAAAGGGCCAGACTATGGATATTATGGATTTCAAAACAGGAAAGAAACCATCTATGGATAGTCCGCTTATGGAACGATATCGGGGACAATTGGAAGTATATGCTTATTTAGTAGAAAGAAAATTAGGACAATCCATAGGACAGCTTGTTTTATACTTCACGGGAAGTGATGATCCTGTGGTTGTTTTTCCTTATACTCAAGAACATATGGTGCAGCGAATCGAACAATTTGATGAAACGGTAGAAAAAATATTAGCTGGTGATTTTTATCATAAAGTTCCTTATGAAGAACGAGAGAAATGTCAATTTTGTGATTGGAAATTTTATTGTTGGCATCACCAAGAAGAAAATTAAATATTTTTTATAAAAGAGCTTGGTATACTTATCTTTTCTTCTTTTATAAAGAAGAAAGAAGGTCTGCTACGCTCTTTTTCTGTGCTAGATTTTCATTGCACCAATAGGGCTATTGATTGTATAATATTTATAAGTGTAACTTTGATTAAAAGTTTACATGCCTTGAAACTTACTATACAAAATACTTTGAAAAGTACGTATTTCAGAAGTGGATTTTCATCAAAGGAGGATTCTCTTATGAAAATGAAACGATTGGCTATATGTGCACTGGCAGCTGCTATGATTGGTAGCGGTGTGTGTTCACAAGTATCTGCTTTTAGCCTTGGCAGTATTCTTGGTGGTGTCGCTAAGGTAGGAGGCATTGGCTTTTTAGTCGATAAATACGGAGCATCCATTAATAGTGCTATCAATTCTGTGATGATGAAAGAAGGCGCTGGTACGAACTACGCCACAAAAGTAGTTCCTATTGTAAGTATTGGTAATAATGGCTATATTGGCGCTGCACAAGTTATCGGTGATGCGGATCAAGTAGAAAAGGTAGAGGCTGTAGGACAACTGGAAGTAAGCTGGAATGATAAGCTATTTCGCATTAAAGGCTTGATTCCAATGAACAGTAAAAACCCAACCAATTTTAGCCGTGTCCAAGGAGTGGGTGTATCCGCTGTTATTGATGTGAGAGTATAAATCAATGAATATTTAGATATCCTAGTAAATAGGAAAGTCATAATGAGGTACTTGATATGAATAGAAAATTAAGTATGTTGGCTGCTGGCGTGATCTTTTGCATGGGAATGCCGGTTATGGCTGATGAAGCGGTGACGTTATCCGAAAAGATTGATCGAGTAGATGAAATCGTATATGGTAGTGTGCAGTCTGGTTCTTTACTTCATCGGGCGGATCAGATCGATAATATCATTTATGGGGAAGGAAATAGTTCGGCCAGTGGTCTTGATAACCGCATTAGCAATCTATATGTAGATGTAGTGAAGAATGACAATGATGCCACCCCATCGATTTCCACTAGAACCAATGCTATGGAATACTATCTCACTGATGAAGTGATGACAGAACCATTAACCACTCGTATTGGTGAATTGGAAACCAAGGTATATGGTAAAGAAAAGACAGGGGCTTTAGATACTCGTATGGCTGATTTGGAAAAATCAGTATATGGTGATGAGCATTATGAAATGAAGACCGTAGAGCTTCCAGCTAATACAGTATTTAAGATCGCTCTTAATGATGACGTGAATAGTAAACTCAATCAAGTGGGAGATACCGTCGCATTTACTGTACAGGAAGATGTGATGGTCAATGATGTACTGGTATTGCCACGAGGCGCTCAGGGAAGCGGTGTAGTAACTAAAGTCAGTCGTCCTAAGAGTTTTGGACGCAGCGGACAGCTGGACATTTCCTTTGACCAAGTATTTTCTGTGGATGATGAATCTATTCCTACCGTATTAGGACCAGAATCTAAGGATAAACTGAAAATGGAAGCTGCTGCGGTAGGTGCATCTACTATTGGCGCCTTAGCACTTGGCCCTATTGGATTGGTAGGGGGACTTTTTGTAAAAGGAAAGGATGTCAATTTACCGGCCGGCACAGAACTTTATATTCAGACATCAGAAGCTGTAGTGACCAAGGGATTGGTTCTGGCAGCAGGCGCGCCTAATGCTGTAATTAGAAAGAGAGTGGTTCGTGCTTCCTCTAATGAAACGACCAAAGAGGCAGCTGCTGATAATGCAAAAGCGATTCCTTCCGTAAACACAAAAGATAACACTAAAGATGCGGAAGAGGCTAAGACAGATACGATTGATGAACAGGCGAAATCAGAATTAGATGCTGTTCGGGATAAGAATTCAAATACAAAGGAAGATACAGAAGCAGCTAATGGGGCAAAAGATACTAATGATGCCGCTTCTGTAGTTATCGTGAGAAATGATTAAAAAGCAATGGACATATGGAGCACTCTGCGGTGTTTTGACGGTGGCACTGGCAGGAACTATTCAGGCAGCTGATCTATCTGGAGAGGAAGAATCCAAAAACCAAAATAATACCGTTATTGAAAAACTGGCACCTGCTTCTGAGAAAGAAAATCCTGGGCTGGTTGTATCTAGTCATAATGGTGTGCTGCGCCCGGATTATGGGACTGCTGAAGCAAAACAGGATAAACCAAGGAAAAAGACGAATGATGAAAAGGCCGTAAAAGATACCAGTATTTCTAAAGAAAATCCCATGATTATTCATGGGGATAAGATGCGGTACAATGATACCACTGGTGATGTGGATGCCATGGGAAATGTAGACATTCATCACATTATGGATACCTATGAGACCCAGTACGTATATGGGAATACTATTTCTCAAAAATATGTTATTCCTGGGGAAGTGACATGGACCAATCCTACCACTCGGCTCAAAGCGCAGCGGGCGGAATATGATGCCAAGAAAGCGATAGGTAGATTTGAAAATATGTCTGGCTGGGAGGAAAATACTTACTATTTTGAAGGAAGTAGTGGTATTTACGACCGAAATGCCAATCACATGGTGGTGCAAGATGGATATTTCACAACTCGCCATGCGGTAGCTAAAGTGCCGGACTATCGCATTGAAGCAGAATCTATTGATATTTATCCGGGGGATAAGTATGTAGCTCACAATTTGAAGCTTATGGCAAAGAATACCACACTCATTACTTTACCATCCTACACCGGATCTTTGAAAAATGATAACCGTGTCAGTCCTTGGACATTGATTCCTCGGCCGGGATATGATAGTGATAATGGATTCAGTCTTCATAATTCTATTGAAATCCCACTAGACCAGGATATGAACGTCATTGCTTATGCAGATAATCGCTGGTATACCAATGCAGGATATAAACCAGATATTGGTATTCGCTATCAGGCACCGGTTGGACGACTTAATTTCCATTATGC
>DJPC01000084.1:1355-10734 GCA_002439665.1 Dialister sp. UBA6422 | reverse complement strand
AAAATTCTCGCCTGTATCGCTGCAGCCGCCTTATCTTTATCTCTTTCTGCCTGTGGCAGTCCTGCAACTAGCCAGAGCGGCCTTTCCTATACCTATAAAGACCAGACTATCAGCATGAAACAAGCCCCACAGCGGGTCGTGACTTTATCTGCCCCACTACTCAATATGGCCTATGCCGTGGGTGGTACATCCATCGCTCGTCCCCAAACCTCAAGCCCCATACCAGAAGAAGCCAAATCTCTTCCTACCTTAGGTCACGTACAAAATATCAATATGGAATCTCTAGTAGGTATGAAGCCAGACCTTGTTTTAGGTGAAAAAAATCAAAATTCTAAATTGGAATCCTTGCTTCAGAGCAACCATATCCCCCACATATTGATTCAATATGATGGGATCAATGATAATGTACCTTTATTGCAATTTATGGGTGAAATTTATGGCAAAGAAGAAAAGGCCAAAGAAGTGATTGCCGCCTATGAAAAAGGTGTCAAGGAAATCACAGATAAATCAGCGAAGGAAACATCGCCAGCTAAAGTCGCCGTACTTCGAGCCACAGGAAAAGATGTAACTGCAGAAACATCAAAATCCATTTGTGCTTCTATGGTAGACATGCTTAAAATGAATAACGTCATTACCTCTCATAAAGATTTGAAATTGGATAGCAAAACTGTTCCTTACTCTTTGGAACAACTCTCTTCTGATGATCCTGATACCATCTTCATTGTCACCATGGGAAAGCAAGAGGAAATTAATAAAAAACTACATGAATCCATGAGAAATAATCCTTCCTGGGCACACCTCAAAGCGGTTCAAAATCACCGAGTATTCTTCTTGGAACCAAACCTATTCCTTATGAATCCAGGGATTAAAACGCCGGAAGCATTAGAGAAATTATATGATTTGGCCTATAAGAAATAAACAGTCTAAAGGTGATTATTCTGCTTTTGCATCCCCCTAATAGGAAAACTTATCCACCTTTCAAGGGATTATTACTATACTGATTTCTTTTGATTCACATAGTCAAAATACCGCTAGTACCTAAGTGATAAAAGGTTACTGAAAATATTATCCTTTTACCACTTTGACGCTAGCGGTATTTTCGTTTGTTATTCTGTTGTTCAAAAGAAAATAGCAAAATAATAACCAGTTAAAATAAATCATGCTTGACACATTATTTTGGCAATAATCCGTTAATCGCTATACTAGGCCTGCCATTTCTCATTTCCACATCAGCATCTACATCAAAAACTTCAGCAATAGCTTCATGGGTCATAACTTCCAAGGGCGGACCAGAGCGCTGAATGACGCCTTGTTCCAAAACCAATAAATCTGTCGAATATCGAATCGCTTGATTGATTTCATGAAGCACCATCACCACTGTCAAATGTTCTTCCTTATTGAGCTTAGACACCAACTCCATCACTTCTAGCTGATGACAGATATCAAGATAGGTAGTCGGTTCATCTAAAATTAAAATCTTAGGTTCCTGCGCCAAAGCCATGGCGATCCATACTCTTTGTCTTTCCCCACCAGAAAGGCTGGCTGCCAAGCGGTCTTTCAAATGGATGGTATTGGTTTTTTCCATCACCTGTCTTACCACATCTCGATCATGCTGAGATACTCCCGTCCACCAGTGTTGATAGGGATAGCGACCACAAGAGACCAATTCTTCCGCAGTCATGTCTTTAGGTACATCATGAAACTGGGGCAAGAAGCCTACTACACGGGATAATTCATTGGCACTGTATTGATCTAAAGGTTTTCCTGCAATTTCAATAGAACCTTCATCAGGCTTTAGATTGCCTGTCACCGTTTTGAGAAGGGTGGATTTCCCGCATCCATTTCTTCCCAGGAACGTGACAATGGTTCCTTTCTTTATAATGCCACTGGCTCCTTTAAGTACCTGATGATTTCCAAAAGACACATGGATATTTGAAATTTTGATAGCTATATCATCCATCAGGAATTCCTCCTTAATAAATACAGGAAGAACGGTGCTCCCAAAAAGGCCATAATAATTCCTGCAGGAATTTCAATAGGAGAAAAGAGTACTCGTCCCAAGGTATCACAGAAAACAAGAACCCCTGCCCCTAAAATAGCAGAGCCAGGCACTACGTATTTATAATCGGTCCCTACAATCAGCCGTACAATATGAGGTACTACCAATCCTACAAATCCAATAAGCCCAGCAATGCTGACGGCTCCAGCTGCCAGAAGTGCCGCTACAGCAGTCATAGAAAATCGTACCTTTTCTACCGGTACCCCCAATCCTCGTGCCGTTTCATCACCTAAAGAAAGAATAGTCAATACTTTGCAACCTGCTAAAGCAAACAATAAACCTAGTACGGTGTAGGGAAATAAAGATTCTACTTGGGGCCAACTTCTAGCAGAAAGCCCACCTACCATCCATAACAATGCTCCTTGCACTTTATCGGAATAGAAAACCAAGAGAGCAGAGATCCCGCTTCCCAGGAAAGCATTCACAGCAACCCCTGCTAAAATAATACGACTAGGACGGACTCCATTCTTCCATGCCAGAGCATATACCGCAGCGGCTGATGCCATAGCACCGATAAAAGAAACAGGTGTCAAAAGCAGAGAAGCTTCTGGCATAAAAATCAACATCATCACCCCAGCCAATCCAGCTCCACTAGAAACTCCTACAATTCCCGGATCGGCTAGTGGATTTTTCATCACTGCCTGGAGAATGGCTCCAGAGACGGCTAAATTTGCCCCCACCAAAGCCCCTACAATATTTCTAGGAAAACGAATATTCCAAATGACCATTTCATCTGTAGTATCCACATGTCCCAAAAGGGTATGCATGATGGTACCAAAAGAAATATCCGCAGATCCAAAGATGAGACTTACTATCATAGCGAAAGCAGTGAATACGGCAAATATACCAATGATCATCACACGAAAGGCTTTGCTTTTCCCCGTTTCTTCTGATTGACTCCTCATTGTACCTCCTATAGTTATGAATTTAACAGCTACTAGTTACCGCTTATTTGATGCACAAATATAACCTATTGCATTATATAGTAAATAAAGGAAGCAAGACTGATTCTTTGAATCAAGTCATGCTTCCTTAATCAGAAGTGATAAGATTATCAGTTATATTTAATTATACCATTTTATTTTCCTAATACAAGGAAATTTGTGATGAGTTATAAACACGAAACCACTAGTAGTATGAACGAATACCTACATAACAGTAAACTAGAAAATATAGAAATCTTCTTATTCCTTTTTCCCTTGCACAAAGAGCATGTTGTTATCCCGTTTCACCAAGTTATACATAAGGGCATTGACGCAGGAAGCCACAATGGAGCTGCCACCTTTGGTGCCTCTTACGGTAATGAAAGGACAAGGTGCGCGGCGTACCAACTGTTCTTTAGAATCAGCAGCACCTACAAATCCTACAGGGATACCAATAATAAGAGCCGGTTTGATTCCATCTTCTTCTACCATTCTAATGGCTTCATACAGTGCGGTAGGAGCATTCCCTACAGCGATGATGGAACCATTGAGATCCGTACCAAAGGAGTTCATAGCCGCCATGGAACGCGCAATGCCTTTTTCTTTAGCAATGGCTGCGATTTCTGGATCGGAAACACGGCAGAAAACTTCACTTCCCAGAGCATGGAGAGCATTCTTATTGATACCTGCTTTGACCATATTCACATCTGTGTAAATATTACAACCCTTGGACAGAGCTTCAATACCTGCTGCTACGGCTCCTTTACTTGTCTGAATGAGATGACCATAGTCTACATCTCCAGAAGCATGAATCATGCGAGAGTACACAGTGACTTCTTCAGGAGTCAGGTCGATATCCATAATAAACGGATTGATGAGATCCATACTTTTGTCTTCAATAGCTTTTGGACTTTTAATGAATTCCATAATGTTCCTCCATATAATTCAGGACAGCTTCCGGCGAATGAAATACCGGCACACCTTCCAGTTTGGCTTTGGGTTTATCAATCACAATGACAGAAACACCAGCATCCATAGCGGCTTTCAGCTTGGTATCGCTACCACCAATGAGACCGCTATTTTTGGTCACCATCACATCAGCGTGGTAATCACGGATCATCGCCAAGTTCATTTCATAAGAAAATGGCCCTTGAATGGCTATGATGTTTTTAGCTTTCATCCCCATGTCTTCGCACATTTTGATGACACCAGAGGTAGGAAGTACTCTGGCCCAAATAGTTTTTCCTTCCAGAGCTTTCGCATGAACAAAGGTGGAAAGGGTTTTGGATCCAGTGGTAAGAAGCACACTATTTCCCAATTTTCCTGCTAAATCAGCGGCTTCAAATTCATCCTTGGCATGATAGAGCTTATCATACAGTGGGAGTGGAATTTCTGCCCGTTCATAGCGAACATAATCGATGCCTGTTTCCTTGCATGCTTCATAAGCTGTCTCAGATACAATGGCAGCATAAGGATGACTAGCATCTAAGATCAGAGTGATTTCTTTTTCCTTAATGACACGGATCATATCTTCTTTTGTAAAGCGCCCTACTTCAATATCGAGCCCTTTATGCTGAGCCAATACTTTACCATATTGACTCACCACAGTCATTAGGATGTCTTCCCTCTCACCTTCTGGCCTTCCCTGTTCCCGGTCAGCCAACTTAGCGCCGATTTCTCTACCGTCCTGGGTTCCGGAAATAATCCAAATCAAGCCTTATACCCCCTTGGAGTAATCATTTTGCCATCAGCGACAAAGGTGGTACTCTTACCGATAATAACAGTAGACTGCATATCTACATGTTCCTCAGGTAATTTTTCCAATGTGGTAATCGTCCAATTCATCCCTGGGCGGCCTGCTTTTCTTACAATGCCTACTGGGGTTTCTGGCTTTCTGTATTTCAGTACAATATCACGGATTTCATCCAAGTAAGTCGCACGACCGCGGCTCTTTGGATTGTAAATGGCAATAACGAAATCCCCTTCTGCTGCCAAAGCCGCTCTCTTTTTAATTTGATCCCATGGGGTCATAAGGTCAGAAAGAGAAATAACAGCATAGTCGTGCATAAGCGGTGCGCCTAAAGCTGCTGCAGAAGTATTGGCTGCCGTAAGGCCAGGAATCACTTCACATTCCGGACGCTTTTCTTTTTCTACCTTTTGAATCAGTTCCAGTACCAGACCTGCCATGCCATATACACCTGGATCACCAGAAGAAATGACTGCTACTTTATGACCTTCTGTGGCTAGTTCGACTGCTTTGCGGCATCGATCCACTTCCTGTCGCATACCATTTCCTACGACTTCTTTATCGCCAATCAAATCTTTCACTAAAGCAATATATGTATTGTAACCTACAATAATATCAGATTCTTCCATAGCTTTGATAGCTTTGGGGGTCATTTCTTCTTCATGACCCGGTCCGATACCGATGACCCGGACAATCCCAGAGCAATTGCCACCGTTGCACTGACAAACTTCGTTTTCGGCAGAAGCGTTTTTCCCTTCATTGATTCCATTAACGCTGCTGATTGACATACGTTTCCCACTCCTATCGTTTTCTCTACAAATTTAGAAACAGTTAAGCCATATTCATCGGAGATCTTTTTTAGCTCCTCTGCTTTATAAAAATGAATAGGCAGATTCATAGAATTAGCAAAATCTAGCAATCCTTTTTCATCAGCTTTAAGATCCACACTGGCCAAAGAGGCCACCTGGTATCCATAAGCCCCTGCTTTTTTTAAAGCCCCTTCATAAGCACTTCGAATGAGCTCTTCTGATGTTCCCCTTTTGCATCCGATTCCGACAAAAAGATTTTTCGGTCTAAGACACACAAAGGGCTTTCTTAGAACTATATGCGTATTTGAAATGATGGCACAACCATCATAGGATGTTTCTTGTCTTTCAGAGAGAGGCGTCCAGAAAATTCCTTTTTTTCTAAGGCGTTTCCCAATGGATTCTGCCCCTTCCATATCCATATCTAAAAACCAAACAAACCGTTTGCCTTCTGCAATGATGCTATTGACCGGTTTTAAGGCTCCCAAAGGTTCGACTCGCATCATCAATTCTCTAGCTATATCATCCGGTGCCCTACGCTCATGAACATCGGTAGCTGTCGTAATCACTGGATCTGCACCAACAGCAGAAGCGACTTCTCTGGCCCAAGCATTGGCACCACCTAAATGACCCGACAGAAGAGAAATACAATGGTGCCCGCATTCATCCATCACAAGGATAGCAGGGTCTGATGCCTTACTTACCACATGGGGCGCAATAGCCCGGACGGCAATACCGCTAGCCATAATGAAAAGAATCCCATCATATTTAGTAAAGATCTCTGCAGTCAAAGCCAGTGTACGATTAAAGTATGCAGCTTGCTTACCACTTTCAGAACCTTTTCTTTCATACAAAGTACCCTCGCCGGCAATACCGGCCTTGACTTTGGCACCTAAGAGAGCCCCGGCCTTTGAAACAGAAATAATGGCGTAACGCATAGGTTTCACCTCTCTTTGATGACTTGTGACTGGTGATTAGGGGAAGCGTGTCCCAGTCACCAGTCTACCAACCACTAGTCACCAACCAATCAGTCCGTTCCTTTTCTGAACATAGTGGTAAATTTGCTATCATAAAGCTTGGACAATTCATAATCAGTGTCCAATACTTTACCTACCACAATCATAGCCTGACGAACAACGCCAGCTTTATGAAGAATATCTGCAATGGTATCAATGGTGCCACGGAAAATTCTCTGGTCTGGCCAAGTAGCGCGAGCCACAATAGCTACAGGAGTGTCTCCTGGATATCCACCATCTTTTAAGGTTGCCATAACCTTATCAATAGCCTGAACGGAAAGGAAAATGCACATAGTAGCCTGATGTGCTGCCAAGAGAGCTAATTTTTCTTTCGGAGGTACCGGTGTGCGGCCTTCCATACGAGTGATGATAACTGTCTGCGAAATACTTGGCAGTGTATATTCCTGCTTCAAAGCAGCTGCAGTAGCCAAGAAAGAGCTGACCCCCGGAATGACTTCAAACTGGTCTTCTTTGATGCCAGCTGCACGAAGTCCATCCATCTGTTCCTGGATAGCTCCATAAATAGCCGGGTCACCTGTGTGTACACGAGCCACCATCTTGCCAGCCTTGAGTGCTTCGTTTTCTACTTTCAGCACTTCGTCCAAATTCATGGTCGCACTATTATATACTTCAGCACCTTTTTTACCATATTTTAAAATTTCTGGATTCACTAAAGAGCCAGCATAGATAATGACATCAGCTTCACCAATCAGACGCTGACCTTTGACAGTAATAAGTTCTGGGTCTCCAGGACCTGCACCAATAAAATACAATTTTCCCATCATAGTTTCCTCCTCATATTATATAGGTGACTCGTGACTGGTAAACTGGTGACTGGAAATATTTGTGTATGCCTAGTCACCAGCCACTAGTCACCTAGTCACTTTTTCACTGCTGTAAAAATAAAAATAGGGCTCATAGGGTCATAGAGATGGTAATGCCCTAATTTTCTGAGCCGATTCACCTGCATCTGAAAACCTTCCAAAGTAAAAGGGCGGTTTTCAAATTCTCTCATCACTTCCCCTGTGGTTTCCACAGTCACTGCAGTCACTACTATACGTCCGCCAGAAGATAGCATCCCTTCTGCGCGATCCAAAATATCATGCATGTTGCCAGAAGAACCACCAATGATAATGACGTCTGCCTTTTCTGGCAACGCATCCATAGCCTCTGGTGCTGTTCCTGCAATGGTCTTGATATTCTGACAACCGAACTTATCCATATTTCTATGAATCAGTTCGATGCCCTCCAAGTTTCTTTCAATGGAATACACTTCTCCCTTTGTTGCACAAAGAGCCGCTTCAATAGAAAGAGACCCTGTACCTGCACCGATGTCAACAACGATATCGTCCTCTTTAATTCCTGCCTTGACCATAACCATGGCACGAATTTCCGCTTTTGTCATCGGTACCTTTCCCCGAATAAACTCCTCATCTTTGATACCAAACTGCATTAGCCTATCACCACCATGACAGATTCACCAAATCCTGAAAGAGTTGCAAGCTCTTTTAGAGTAGAACCAGCAATGTGCTGATTCTCATAAGAAATATGTTCTGAGGCATAGGCCTTCGTTTCCTCAGGCCATCCCCGCTCCACCAGATACTTGGCAATATAAGAAGGATTGTGTTCATGATCCGTCAAAAATGCCAATTTTCTGCCTGCCTCATAGCGGGTATCTTTTTCCTCTGGCACGCGGCCATGGAAACTAAGCCACTGCGCCCCCTGCCAGGGTTCCTGTATCAGGCAAAAAGCAGCCTGTACAGAAGAAATACCAGGAATCACTTCCAAAGGATAAGAAGGAAACCGTTTTTTGAGCCACGGAAGAAGGCTATAATATCCCGGATCACCACTTACCATGACCACTACATCATCTTTAGTCAGTGCCTCATCGAGCCATGTAGCCAAAAGCGAAAGCTTACCCGTGATAGGATAGGTTTCCTGTCCTTCCTTTGCATAATCAGAAAGAGCTCGGCGGCCGCCTACTAAATAGTGAGCCCCCTCAATGGCCTTCAACGCCTTAGGAAGAATATACTCTCTATTTCCTGGGCCAATACCAGCCACAATCAATGTATGTTCCAATGTTCTTCCTCCAGAATTTCCTTGGCATGGCTGCTCACTGCTTGGATGGTACCATCCATAGCTGCAAAAATCACGCCAATTTTTGCTTTACCGAAAATGTAGCGTTCAGAACGCACCTGCGCTCTTTCTGCCATTTCTTTGTAAATACAATCTAGACCTTCTCTATGAACAATGGTAGCTGCCCCATCGGTGGTGGTACAGCACATAATTTCTCGTACCACATCGGTAGAAGCACCATTCATAGCCGCATAGGCTGCCATGGTCTCCATGCGTCCATCACTATTTCTGTTATAGGTGTGAAAACTGCCAGAAGCCACCTTCACTAATTTCCCCATATGACCGATAAGAAGCATTTTCTTGAAACCACCAGCTACAGCCTGCTCCATCATAAAACCAATAAAGTTACTGGTCTCAATGATAGCATCCTGAGGGATACCCATGATTTTGGCCGCTGTTTCACCAATACGTCCTGGACAAAGCACAGCTGTACGAATACCACTGGCCCATACCACAGATACTTGAGGTGCTAAAGATTTCTTATAAGCTTCTTCACTCATAGGCTTCACAATACCGGTGGTCCCCAAAATAGAAATCCCGCCCATGACGCCTAAGGTAGGATTTAATGTTTCCTTTGCCAATTCTTCTCCCTTAGGAATTGAAATGGTCACAATACAACCATGGTCTTTTCCCACCAGCTCTTCATAAACATAGCGCAGCATAATCTGGGGCCCCGGATTGATAGCCGGTTT
>DJPC01000084.1:0-1294 GCA_002439665.1 Dialister sp. UBA6422 | reverse complement strand
AAAATAAGACCTGGGGTATCCGTGAGCTCCACAGTCACGATGATAGCTGTCCCATGGGTACAGTCTACATCGTCTCCTCCATCTTTAAGACAAGTGGCTGTTCCCACCCGGCCATGCACTTCGGCTGATTCTACAGGAATCACAAGCTCTGTCCGCTGGGGCGATAGCACTGTTACTTGTTTCGGAAATTCTCCCTGGATAGCTAGAAGTGCTGCCTTCATAGCCCCTGTCGCTGTAGCGCCAGTAGTATGTCCCTCTTTCAGCGTCTTCCCTATCATTTCCTCTACTTTCATAACTCCTCCTATGACAATAGCGGCTAGCAAGCAGTAGACTGTTTACCCTAGCCTATTATCTATAATTGACAAACTGCAAATCTGCCGGAATATCCTGCTGTTTCAAGAACTGAATACATTCTTGGAGGCAGTCTTTATCTTTGCTGCTTACCCGGACTTCATCTCCATTGATTTTGGCTGCCACTTTAATTTTAGAGGCTTTCACCCGTTTAACGATATCTTTAGCCATATCAGAAGAAATACCATTTTGCAGTTCCAGTACCTGACGGACTGTCCCGCCAGCAGCGGCTTCCTTTTTTTGCTCCTTCAGATTCTTCAAAGAAATACCCCGCTTAACCAGTTTGCCATGGATGATATCTTTCACCAGTTTCAATTTGAAATCATCATCACCGATCAAGGTAATCTTGCCTCCATCTAAAGTGACAGAGCTCTTACTCCCTTTGAAATCATAGCGAGTACCGATTTCCTTAGAAGCCTGATTCACCGCATTGGCAGCTTCCTGCAAATCAGTGCGACATACCACGTCGAAAGAATAATCTTTTGCCATAATCTATAACCTCCTATGGGGGATATGAGAGTGATTGCCAAATGGTTTTCCTACCGCTGGCAATATTTTCCCATTAAAATCATGCTTTCTTATTTTACCATACTTTAAGAAATCTTATTTCAATTTTTTTGGAAAAGAAAAGACATTCTTTTGATATGTATGACTTGTAGAATAAGCCAACGATGAAAATTTCTTCTAACCAATAGAATACCCATATTTCTGAAAATAATTCTTAAAAAGAAGTGGAAATATAAAATATCATTCAGTATAATAAGAAAAGGTAAATATATAACTTTTATTTCCATAAAAGCTCATATAGTGTATATACTATTTCAACATGTCTTTGAAAGGAAGGTATCATTATGCCGCTCGTAGGAACTACTGAAATGTTTAAAAAGGCCTATGAAGGTCATTATGCCATTGGCGCTTTCAACGTAAACAATATGGAAATCAT
>DJPC01000049.1:9702-14252 GCA_002439665.1 Dialister sp. UBA6422 | reverse complement strand
CTATTAACTGCCTTTTCATGATCATATTTTCATTCATAAAGGGTATAGAAGATATTTACAGAGAAAGATACCGAGAAACTAGGAGTGGAGAAAAGACTATTGATTTCCTTTCTTTTTATAAACCTTGTCCCAATAAAATTGACTATGGAGCTTGTAAATGGTAGTATGGAGTGTAGCAAAATAGATTCTTGTAATGATCCGCAGGAAATGGATTTCTTTCTACGGATGAGTCGTGATAGTTTTTTCTAATGAAGGTATGTGGGGACGTGTATCTTTATAGAAATGCTGTCACATTTCTGATATGGAATAGGCTTATGATACTAACGTATGGAGATTCACAAATTGGTCTAGTGCGCAAATTGAATGAAGATGCCATCAATCTTTCAGTGCCTCAGCTATTTATTTTAGCTGACGGGATGGGTGGCTATGCCGGTGGGCAAGTGGCTAGTGCTATTGCGGTCAAAAGGGTAGTTGATTTCTTTTCTGGCGAGAGGAAGGAACCTTTTTCTGAGGAATCATTAAGAAAATCCATTCTGGCAGCAAATGAAGCCATCTTAGAGGATAAGAAGGGCCATCCGGAATTGGGCTCCATGGGGACTACGATGGTTATTGGAGCGGTTGATTTCAATCATTTTTACTGGGCCCATGTGGGAGATAGTCGCCTTTATGTATGGCATGATGGAATATTGAAGCAAGTCACTACGGATCATTCTTTTGTTATGGAACTGGTCACAGAAGGAAAAATTTCCAAAGAGGAAATGCGAGTCCATCCTAGAAAAAATGAAATCACTAGGGCAGTAGGCATTGATTCTGCACTGAAAGTAGACACAGGTTCGCTATCTTTAGAAGATGGGTCCATGGTACTTTTATGCAGTGATGGTCTCACTGGAATGGTGGATGATGAGGAGATTTGTCATCTCATTTCTATAAGTCCTAGAAATACAGAAAGTGATTTGAAGGCCTTAGTTGATAGGCTGATAAAGAAAGTATATGATGCAGGTGCTAGGGATAATGTATCTCTCATTTTGGTCTGGTATAAAGATGTGGAGTAAATTATGATCGGAAAGCTTCTTGATGAACGTTATGAGCTAATTAAAAAAATTGGCGCTGGCGGTATGGCTGATGTATATATGGCGAAGGATATCCTTTTGGATAGAGTAGTGGCCGTCAAGATTTTACACAGCAATTTTGCGGAGGATAATGATTTTATTATTCGATTCCGTCATGAAGCCCAGTCAGCGGGTAAATTGACACATCCCAATATTGTAGGAATTTATGATGTGGGATGCGATGGAGACATTCATTATATTGTTATGGAATATGTAGAAGGAGAGACATTAAAGCAGTACATCCAGTCTCATCCCCATATTCCCATTGATACGGCAGTTCGGATTGCCATTGATATAGGAAATGCTTTGGAAGAAGCGCATGCTAATGGAATCATTCATTGCGATATCAAGCCCCATAATATCCTTTTGACAGAAAATGGTAAGGTGAAAGTAACAGATTTTGGCATAGCCAGAGCTATCAATTCATCTACGGTTATAGATAAAGAATCTATCCTTGGATCGGTACATTATTTATCTCCTGAACAAGCAGCAGGAGATAAGATCACGGCAAAGACGGACATATATTCTTTGGGGATTGTGCTTTATGAAATGCTTACTCATCATCTTCCTTTTGAGGGGGAGACTGCGGTGAGTATTGCTTTGCAGCATATGCAAGGGGATATTCCTCGGCCTACCAAATATAATCCTGCCATTTCACCTATGTTAGAAGAATGCCTTTTGACAGCGCTGCAAAAGGATCCAGATAAACGATATGATACTGTATCAGATTTTATTTCTGAACTTAAAATTGCACAGGGATTTACTACCACGATTTATAAACCGGCGTCTCATGATTTCACCACCATGACTCGTCCTATTTCGAAAAAGAAAATTAGGCAAAGTCGCTTAGAAAGAAAAGAAACTAAAATTGCTCATTTCATCGCTAATTTACCTCAAAAGTATATTTGGATAGGAATGGCACTTCTTTTTGCGGTTTGCTTTGCCTGGGCTTTTTTTAGCTTTGGTAACTTCTGGAGTAGTGAAAATATCACTGTACCGAATGTGGTAGGTAAACCAGTGGAAGTGGCACAGACTACTCTAAAGAAGCTAGACCTTAAGGTATCTGTAGATGAAATCGAAAGCGAAGATATTCCAGCAGGAGAAGTCATTTCTCAGACACCGGCAGCAGGTACCAATGTAAAGGCAAAACGTATCATTCACCTTACTGTAAGTAAAGGTGGTTCTGCGATGCTGATTCCAGACTTGAAAGGGCTTACGTTGGAACAAGCCAAAGAACGGCTAGATAAGATGGGATTATCTTTAGGGGCTGTAGAGAATGGGAATGACCCTGACAAGCCTTCAGAAGTCATTATTTCTCAGAGTCCAAATCCAGGGGATAAAGCGACAAAGGGAACTCGTATCAATATTGTTATCAATGTACAACAGAAAGTTCATATACCGAATGTGGTAGGCATGACTTTGGGGGATGCTAAAAATACACTTCGCTCTATGAAACTTTCTATTGGTAATATTACCGCCAGCGATGGGACATCAGCAGAAGATGCCAGTGCTATTGTCACTGGTCAGGATCCTGCTGGAGGAGAATCTGCTTCAAGCCGTGTGGTTAATCTTACCGTAGGTAGTAGTAAACAGAAGGCGCAGAAAAAGAGTGGTACTGTCAATATTACCATTCCAAAAGGAGGAAATGCTCGTCAGGTAGAAATTTATGTAACTGATGATACAGGAAAGCATACAGCATATAGCGGAAAGGCTAATCCAGGGGCTACGGTAAGTAAAGATGTATCTGGTAGTGGTAATGTCCATGTACAGGTGGTGATTGATGGATCCGTGGTACAGGATAGGGAGTTGTAAACCATGAAAGGTACCATTGTAAAAAATCAAAATGGGTATTTCTCCATTTTGGGAGAATCGCAGCAACTTTCTTTGTGTCGCTCAAGAGGAAAATTAAAGAGAAAAACAGATATTTTGGTGGGAGACCATGTGGAATATGAAACGGATAAGGGCAGTGAAGCTGTGATTACCAAGGTGTATCCAAGGGAAAATAGATTGTCTCGTCCGCCTGTGGCGAATATCGATGAATTGGTTTTGGTATCTGCTATTTGCATGCCAGATTTGAATATTTATTTATTAGACAAAATGGTGGCGTTGGCCGAAGATGCGGGGATTAAGCCATTACTTGTGATTAATAAAATCGATTTAGCTAAAGAAAAAGCTCTTGAAGTGAAATCCTACTATGAAAGAGCAGGATATCAGTGCATATGTACCTCTACTATAACAGGAGAAGGAATTAAGGAACTGGAAGATCAATTGCATGGCCCTATTATTTCCTTTTCTGGTCCTTCTGGAGTAGGGAAATCTACGCTGCTTAACTTTTTTTTGGAGAAGGAACATTTTATAAGTGGCGCAGTCAGTCGACAGACAGGTAGGGGACGTACCACTACGCGTCATGCCGAGTTGGTACAAACAAAAGCGGGATATCTTCTTATGGATACACCAGGTTATACACTCTTAGATATTTCAGCCATTGACGTAGACCAGTTATCTTATATGTTTCGAGAATTTCGTCCTTACTTGGGTAAGTGTCGTTTCAACAACTGCCACCATTTGAAGGAGCCGGATTGTGCTGTGAAAGAAGCAGTAGAAAAATCATGTATCCAAAAACGGCGCTATGAGTCCTATGTGGAAATGGCAGAGGAAATCAAAAATATTCACACCAAGTGGTAAATGGTAATTTATAGAATTTTCTTGTGTTACCCATTGATCATCCATTCTATTTCAATTCTTCCTAAGGAGAAATCTATATTATGAAAATTGCACCTTCTCTTTTATCAGCTAATTTTGCTTATTTAGCCAATGAACTTAAGGATATCGAACAAGGCGGGGCAGATCTGGTTCATTTAGATGTCATGGATGGTCATTTTGTACCAAATCTGACTTTTGGTGTACCTATTATCAAAGCTCTTCGCCCTTGTACTCATTTGCCATTTGATGTGCATCTTATGACAGAACATCCAGAAAATTATTTCGAAGACTTGGCTAAAGCAGGAGTACAAATGGTTTCTTTCCACGTAGAAGCAGCAGTTCATCATGATCGCCTGGTACATGCCATTCAAGAAAGGGGCATGAAAGCAGGGATAGCTCTTAATCCTGGCACACCGCTTTCTATGGTAGAAGAATTACTTCCTATTTTGGATTTTGTTCTTATTATGTCTGTGAATCCTGGATTTGGTGGACAGAAATTTATTTCCTATTCTCTAAGTAAGATTAAGCGCCTTCGTACTATGGCTATTGAGGCAGGGCGAGATGATTTGGACATCGAAGTGGATGGTGGTGTGAATAGGGACAACATAAAAGATTTGGAAGAAGCAGGTGTAACGATTTCCGTAGCTGGATCCTCTGTTTTTGGAAAAGAAAATAGAAAAGAAGCGATTGCTGCTTTGCGTCAGTGATATATGAATTCATAATAAAAAGCACTTTATG
>DJPC01000049.1:0-9658 GCA_002439665.1 Dialister sp. UBA6422 | reverse complement strand
CATAAAGTGCTTTTTATTATGAAAAATGAATTTCTCAGTAGATTTAATCGGTACAGTAGCTATTATCCTAAAACAATATGGCCAATAGGGTAACCTACAAAGGTCATACATAAAATAGCCAGGACAGCAAAGACGCCTCCCCAAAGGAACATGTCTTTGGCAGTTGTCCATCCGGAGGCAATGGCTACCGTATTGATAGTGGACTGACCAGCAGGTGTCATATTACAGATACCTGCACCAAAGCCAATGAGACATACCACAGCGCCAATAGCAATAGACCCCTCTGGCATAGCTTGGCATACAGAAAGTGCTACAGCACTGACTACAGTGGTGGTTACAATATTGGAAGAGAAATTGGTTTCCAGTACACACCAGGTAAAGAAAAACAGAAGAAGGCCAATAACAGGAAGCCCGCTAGCTACAGGAGCTAACATACCGCTAAGCCATGCTTTGATGCCCATATCGTCATTGGTGAGAGCCATACCAAGCATAGTAGCTGCACCAGTCATGATGATAGAAGACCAAAGTACCCCTTTGGACATGACTTCTTTGAAGTTCATGATGGGCTTTCCATCATGACGAGTGACGAAGAGAATAATACAACCAAGAAGTGGAGGCATCGCAGTAGTACATTTACTGATAACCTTGTAAATGCCAGGATCAATTCCTTTTATCAGACTTGGTCCAATCCATAACAGAACAACCAGAGCCATGGTAGAAAGAATGATCCATTCCTTGCGGTCTGCCTTAGGAACCATACCGCGAAGGCTCATTGCATTTTGTGGATTGATGGTATGAATATCTGATGGACGGAATAAAAATTTAAAGGTAAGCAGCATGAGGATTACAAGCAGTATTCCTGTTGGAACACCCATCATCATGTATTGGAATTGGTTTAATTCTTGTCCTGTAGCTCCATTGTAATATCCAAGTGCCATAGTAGGCCAAACGTGACCAATAGCACTCATGCCAGAGGATAAGCTGATACAAAAAGCGGTGCCGAGCATGATCATATTGGCGGAGGGGCTTCCTTTTTGTAAGTGAAGTACATGAAAAATATCTTCCAGGAATGGCATAAAGGCCACAAATAAGACAGAAGGAGAAATAAAAAGTCCCATAAACGTAATGGCAAAGAAAAGGAAACTTACAAAAAACCAAGGTCCTCTTCTAGCAATGCTATTGGTAATAAACGTGACTGTACAACGGCGGACGAAATTGGTTTTCGATAATGGATATACCAGCATAAATGTGAAGAGCAAAAAGGCTACCGTAGTATTTCCGAAGGTTCCTTTTAGTGTATTTGCAAAACCAAAGTGAGGCAAAAGTCCTAATAGAAAAATCGTGATGAGACTAGGCCAATCAATGGAAATAGTAATCCACATGAGAAGAGAAGTCACAAAAATTCCCAATACAGATAGCCCTTCTTGTGTCATAGGGTCGGGTGCTGGTAAAAGTTGAATAGCAAAACCTGCAGCTAGGGAGAAGATGAGCCACAAGAGATCTTTTTTATCTTTTGTCATAGGATCGCCTTCTTACTCACACTTAAGAATATGGAAATCTTGGCTTTCTTTAGAAAGCTGGAACATCAATTTTTGCATATGCTTTTCATTCAAATCACCTAAGATGGTTAAGTCAAAAGTGACTGTTTCATCCTCTTTGTTGAAGTGAAGCAATTCCATATATTGCATGTTGTATCCATAATCGCCAACCATATTCAAAATGCTACTCATGGCATTTGGATGATCTGGACGAGTCAGGCGAACCACTACTTTTTGGCAATGGGGTAAAATAGTGATACCTTTCACTAAGTCTTTGAAAAGTTGGGGATTCCAGTCAAAGAGCATACCGTACTGGTACATACGGCTGGTTTCTATGATTTTACGTACCGTAGCAACATATTCCGCTTTCCTGTCTTCGGGCACTGTTTTGGATAGCTTTTCCAATATAGCTCGTTCTCGATCAGCACGGTATACATTGGTATCGCCGGCTTCTTGCTTTGCCAAAGCCACTTCTTTAGAACAGTCCATTCTTTCCATCAACAGTTTACGGATTTGTGGATCAATGGCATCAATTTTTTTACGTACGTCTTCTAGTTTCATTGTTATCATCCTTCCTACTATTCTACTAATAAGACATATAATAAAGACATTGACTATTATAACAGATGAGCCCTTAATGTGTATAAAAGAAATCAAACATTATTTAAAACATAGGTTTATTTTTCTCCATTATAGATTCATGAGATAGGTTGTTACTACATGATTTATCCATAAATAGCATACCAAGCCACTGTAAAGGATAAAGAGAAACATAGGCGACCATGCAACAATAATATGCATATCTATGAATAAATGTACAAAAGAAATAAACTTTCTATTGACGGTTTTCGACTTTTATACTACCATAGTTGGAAAGATAGAAGTAAAAGGGGAATTATGCTCTTTTGCCTTATAAAAGGAGGAGTTATTCATGATTCATGTATTAGTCAATGGTGCTGCAGGTCGAATGGGCAGTGAGGTTGTTCGTTCTGTTATGGCAGAAGAAGGATTGGAACTCTGCGGAGCTGTAGATCCTGGTGCTAAAGGTAAAGATTTAGGCGAAACTGTAGGGAAAGCCCACAATGGCATTGTGATCTGTGGGTCTTTGGAAGAAGCTTTCGCTAAAGGGAAACCTGATGTAGTAGTAGATTTCACTAGCCCAAAAGTCATTTATAATAATGCAAAATATGTATTGGAACAGGGAGTCAACATTGTTATCGGAACTACTGGCCTTACAGCAGACGAGAGAGCTCAATTGGCAGATATTGCCAAAGTTCATGAGGCCAATGGTCTTGTAGCACCGAATTTTTCTTTAGGGGCAGTTTTGCTGATGAAAGTATCTGCAGAAATTTCAAAATACATGCCCAATGCTGAAATCATTGAACTCCATCACAATCATAAATATGATGCGCCTTCTGGTACAGCAAAACTAACCGCTGAAAAAATGGCGGCAGCTAGAACTGAAGAACCAGAACCTGATGAAACGAAAGAAAGCCTTCCTGGCGTTCGGGGAGGAAAATATGAAGGGATTACCATTCATTCTGTTCGCCTCCCAGGGTATGTAGCCCATCAGGAAGTTTTATTTGGTGGATATGGTGAAATCCTTACTCTCCGTCATGATTCTTTGGATCGCAAGTCCTTTATGCCTGGTGTTATGCTGGCATGCAAGAAAGCCATGACGGTCAAAGGCTTTGTATATGGATTGGAAAATTATTTAGATTAAGAGAGGTGCTGCTATGAGTCGACTTCCGCATGTAGCCGTCCTAGGTGCTACTGGTGCCGTTGGACAGGAATTTATTCGTCTTTTTGAAGAAAGAAATTTCAAATTTGCTTCCTTAAAATTGTTAGCTTCTAAACGCAGTGCCGGTAAAAAGCTCATGGTTTGCGGTAAAGAATATACAGTAGAGGAAGCAAAGCCGGAATCTTTTGATCATATCGATGTAGCTCTCTTTGCCGGTGGTAGCATTAGTAAGACTTTGGCACCTGAAGCAGCGAAAAGAGGGGCTGTAGTCATTGATAATTCTTCTACTTTCCGCATGGATCCAGAGGTACCTCTGGTTATTCCTGAAATCAATCCGGAAGATATTGCAAAGCATAAAGGGATCATTGCTAATCCAAACTGCTCTACTATTATCATGCTCATGGCTTTAAAACCTATTTATGATCTGTCTCGTATTAAACGGATTGTAGTAAGTACTTATCAAGCTGTATCTGGTGCCGGTAAAGAAGGCATTGATGAACTGTATGGTGAAACGGCAGCTTTGGCAAAGGGAGAAACTTACGAACCGAAAATTCTTCCTTCTGCTAGCCTTCCTAAACATTATCAAATCGCTTACAATTTGATACCACAGATTGATATTTTCTTGGATAATGACTATACCAAGGAAGAAATGAAAATGGTCAATGAGACCCATAAGATTCTTCATGATGATGCTATTGGTATTACACCTACCGCAGTTCGTGTACCTGTAGCTAGAAGCCATGCAGAATCTATCTACATTGAAACTGAAAAACCTTTGACTGTAGAGGAAGTCAAGAAGGCTATTGAAGAATTCTCAGGGGCTGAATTGGTAGATGATGTGAAGAACATGATCTATCCTATGCCTTTGGATACGTCAGATAAAACAGATGTGGCCGTAGGTCGTATCAGAAAAGACCTAGTTAATCCTAATGGCATCAACCTCTGGGTATCTGGAGATCAGATCCGAAAAGGCGCTGCTCTCAATACTTTGCAGATTGCAGAATATATGATTGCCCACGATATGCTCTAATATTGTCGTCCGTGTCGGATATAAGTACGTGGTTTATAGTTTAGAAGTGCATATACTTCGAAGAGGCAAGTTTATGTTTTGAGTATGATAAAATGGACAAGGGTAGTAATTTGTATCACTGCCTTTGTCTAGCTATCCTTTTTTCCAAGTGGATGGCTGTGGAATGATGAAAATGTCTTATTCTCTTAATTCCTATTTTCATAGTAAATAAAGGAGATAATAGAAATGGCAACAGCAAGATTTGGCCGTGTTATTACAGCTATGATTACTCCATTTACTGCCGATGGGGCAGTAGATTATGATAGTGCAGTGGCACTGGCAAAACATTTGGTGGCTCATGGCTCTGAAGGAATTCTCGTAGGAGGCACTACTGGTGAAGGTGCTACTATGACCACAGAAGAAAAATTGAAACTATACAAAGTCATTGTAGATGCAGTAGGTAAGAATGCTCCAGGTAAGAAAGTACCTGTCATGGGTAATATTGGTACCATTAGCACAGCAGATACCATTGCTTTTGGTAACAAAGCAAAAGAAACAGGAATTGATTGTGCCCTTGTAATCGTTCCTTTCTATGTAAAGCCAAATCAGGAAGGAATGTATCAGCATTTCACTACTGTGGCAAAAGGGGTAGACTTGCCATTGGTGCTTTACAATGTACCTGGTAGAACTGGCGTATCCATTCAACCAGAGACCATTAAGAGAATCGTAGATGAATGTCCTAATGTAGTAGGTATCAAAGATGCTACTGGTAATTGGGATCAAGTAACTAAAGAAAAGACACTTCTTCCAGATAGCTTTATGATTTACAGCGGCGATGATGCATTCACACTTCCAGTACTTTTAGCTGGTGGTGTAGGCATTATTTCTGTATCTAGTCATGTCATTGGTGATGATATGCTGGCTATGGTAGATGCTTTTGAAAAAGGTGACTTAGAAAAAGCTAGAGCGATTCATCTTAAGACATATCCTATCAATAAGGGCATGTTCTTTACTGCCAGCCCGACTCCAGTCAAGACTGCTGTCAATCTGGTGGGCCAGCCTGGTGGTCATTTCCGCTTGCCAATGGTAGAACCATCTGAGGCAGAAAAAGAAACTGTCCGTAAGATGCTGGTCAATTACGGTGGACTTTTATAATTCAGCATTAAGAATCTAACAAAGAAGGTATGACCAAATACTTCGGCATTTAGTCATACCTTCTTTTCATGAATTTAAGAGCCCAAAGCACTTTCTTTTAGCTCTATTTCAGAATGGCTGCCGCAGGCTAAGTGGGAGCTTAAGCGGCATAAAGCACAGGTGACTGATAGGCTAGTAAGTAGAAATGAGATAGGTTAACTTTTAAAACTACTAGCTGGTATTTCGCAACTGGAAGTTCAACTATGTTGCGTGAAACACAAAGGAGCTGTAGGAAAATATTGTATTTTATCACAGCTCCTTTTTATGTCTCACCTTAACCAAGAGCGTAAGCACTTAAGATATTTATGAATAAGGGCCTAGTAATAGAATCCCTTTCGATTTCATTTGTTTTCTTTGTGATTTTTCTATCGTATATCACATGGGAAGGTATTTTCAGATTTCTTGATGATGCAAAACTAGCTCTTGACAAATAGTGAAAACCGTTCTATCATATTTGTATAACATGTGATGACAGAGACATGATATATTTTATAACATGCAAAGAGAGCTTGCGGTTGGTGTAAGCAAGTCATGAAGAAAATATATTACCCCTCTTGAGCAGGAAGATTGAAATCTTCCCGGTTAGTCTCGTTACTAGACTTACAAGTGGAGCTTAGGCTCTAATTTGGGTGGAACCACGGAATCAACTTTCGTCCCTTACTGGGATGAAAGTTTTTTTATTACCACTAAGATTTACATGGTGTAATGTAACATCCTCATAGAAGGGAAGTTGTCATGTAAACTTATGTAGAAAGGAAGAATATAATATGGTAACCATTCGTCTAAAAGACGGAAAAGAAAAACAGTTTGATAGTGCTATTTCTTTGGGAGAAGCTGCTAAAGCTATTTCCAATAGTCTTGGTAAAAATGCACTAGTAGCGAAAGTGGATGGAAAATTAACAGATTTGAGAGATCCTATCGTTGATGGATCTACAGTAGAATTCTTCACTAAAGAAGATCCAGAAGGTCTTTTCACTTTAAGACATACTGCGTCTCATGTGATGGCACAGGCCATTGCTCATTTATTCCCTGGTGTTAAATTTGCCATTGGTCCGGCTATCGATGATGGTTTCTACTATGACCTCGACTCTGACCACGTATTCAGCCAGGATGACTTTGCTGCCATTGAAAAAGAGATGGCTAAAATTGCAAAGGAAAATATCCCGCTGGTTAAGAAAGTCCTTCCACGTAATGAAGCTATTCAGTACTTCAAAGACAAGGGTCAGGATTACAAAGTGATGCTGATTGAAGACCTGCCAGAAGAAGAAACCATTTCTCTTTATGGACAAGGAGATTTCACTGACCTTTGCGCTGGCCCACATCTGAAGTCTACTGGCAAAGTTAAAGTATTTAAGATTATGACCGTAGCCGGTGCTTATTGGCGCGGAGATGCTAAAAATAAAATGTTGCAGCGTATTTATGCTACTGCATTCTTCAACAAAGAAGATTTGGATCATTATCTCTATGTTCGTGCGGAAGCTGAAAAGAGAGATCATAGAAAACTGGGTAAGCAGCTGGATCTGTTCTCCTTCCATGAAGAAGGTCCTGGTTTCCCATTCTTCCATCCAAAGGGAATGGTTCTCCGTAATATGCTTATGGACTATGAAAGAGAACTGTTCAAAGAATTTGGCTATGTAGAAATTATGACTCCAGTGATTCTTTCTAAGAAATTGTGGCTCCAGTCTGGTCATTGGGATCATTATAAAGAAAACATGTACTTCACCAAAATCGACGATGAAGACTATGCGATTAAGCCGATGAACTGCCCTGGCGGAATCTTGTATTTCAAGACCCAGCAGCGTTCTTATAGAGACCTTCCTATGAGAGTAGGCGAATTTGGTCTTGTTCATCGTCATGAACTTCGCGGTGCACTTCACGGTCTCTTCCGTGTACGTTGCTTCACACAGGATGATGCTCATATCTTTATGACCCAGGATCAGATGAGAGATGAAGTCATCAAGTGTATGGCTATGTATAAAAAGATGTATGGTGTATTCGGCCTGGAATATCATGTAGAACTTTCTACCCGCCCAGAAAATTCTATGGGCAGTGATGAATTATGGGAAATTTCTACCAATGCTCTTCGTGATGCTATCGAAAAGACTGGTGTGCCGTATCAGATCAATGAAGGAGATGGTGCTTTCTATGGTCCGAAACTGGACTTCCATGTACAGGATTCTTTGGGACGTACCTGGCAGTGTGGCACCATTCAGATGGATATGCAGCTTCCAGAACGTTTCGATGTAAATTACGTTGGTGAAGATGGTGAAAAACATAGAGCTGTTATGCTTCACCGTGCTGGTTATGGTTCTTTGGAACGCTTCATTGGTATTCTTATTGAACACTTTGGTGGTGCATTCCCAACATGGATTGCTCCTGTACAGGTCAAAGTTATTCCAGTAACTGCCAAGAATTTGGAATACGCAAAGTCTGTAGCTTCTGCTATGAGTGAATCTAATATCCGTGTGGAAGTAGAAGAAGCCAATGAAACTTTAGGCTATAAGATTCGCAAAGCACAGATGGAAAAAGTTCCGTATATGGTGATTGTAGGGGATAAAGAAATGAATACCCATAGCATCACTGTAAGAAGCCGTAAGGAAGGCGATCTGGGAACTGAACAGCTTCCTATGTTTGTAGCCAACCTCATTCGTGAAATCAAAACTAGAGAATGCTAATATGGCATATAAAGAATATCAAAGTGCTGATGTAGCTAGAGCAGCCATTCGTATGGCTGTCACGGAAACAAGGTCAGAGGAAAATGCACTGAAAGAGGAACTAGCCAAAGAAGGGATTCGTTCTGTGGCAGTGAATTTTGGAGGCAAATTTCTAGATATTTTACCTAAAATTTTTGAGTCTGCTATTGTTGCTGCTCAAAGACAACATGTGATTTCCGATACTCACGTAGGAGATGGATCTGTTATTGGTGCTGTTGAATCAGCCATTGAACAGATTAAGCCTATGGCTATTGGAATGAATGTGGGCGGAAAAATCGGTATCGCTCGTTGGAAAGAACATCTTTGCGTCGCTATTTTTGTGGGTGTTGGAGTTCTTCACTTTAATGAAGTTACCGTAGGTATGGCACATCGTGTGCTCAGAAATGATTTACCTGAATCATAAAATAATTATGAAAGGGCCAAGGGATAAAATCCTTTGGCTCTTTTTGTGTGTTCTTATCCTGTCTAGTAAATTAGTTTATAGAATTTTTTCTATTTCCCTATTGCTTTTCTAAGCATTTATTAGTATAATTAATTTCATAAAAATACTCATCCAGAGCAGCAGAGGGACTGGCCCAAGGAAGCTGCAGCAACCATTCCATGGGGAACCGGTGCTAATTCCTACAGCATATTGCTGGCAGATGAGAGATATACTCTCTCCCTGTGCGGAGAGTTTTTTTATTGCTATGTATAACGTTTTGATATATTTTTGAGGAGGAAATCAAATGTCCAAGAAAGCTTTGTTTACATCTGAATCTGTAACAGAAGGGCATCCTGATAAGATTGCAGATCAAATTTCTGATGCAATCTTAGATGCTATTTTTGAACAGGATCCCAATGGTCGTGTAGCTTGTGAAACCACTGTTACTACTGGTCAGGTCCATGTATTTGGTGAAATCACAACCACAGCATATGTGGCAATTCCTAAGATTATTCGTGATACAATTCGTGATATTGGATATACCAATTCTAAATTTGGCTTTGATGCTGATAGCGTAGGTATCAACGTAGCCATTGATGAACAGTCTCCTGATATTGCTATGGGTGTAGATCAGTCTTTAGAAGCCAAAGAAAATCAGGCAGATAAATATGATATTGGTGCAGGTGACCAGGGCATGATGTTTGGTTATGCCTCCAATGAAACTCCAGAATATTTGCCTATGCCTATCGCATTGGCTCATCGTCTAGCACGTCGCTTGACAGAGGTCAGAAAAAGCGGAGAACTCTCTTATCTTCGCCCTGATGGAAAGACACAGGTCACTGTAGAATATGATGATGGAAAACCAGTTCGCGTAGATACAGTGGTTATTTCCGCGCAGCATAATCCAGAAGTTACTCAGGAACAAATTCGCAAGGATTTGATTGCTCACGTCATCGAACCTACCATTCCTGCTGAATTTTTGAAAGATACTAAGTATCTTATCAATCCGACTGGTCGTTTTGTTATCGGTGGTCCGCAGGG
>DJPC01000133.1 GCA_002439665.1 Dialister sp. UBA6422 | reverse complement strand
TTGTTGCTGGTTGTTAGTTGTTTGGAACAACAACAAACAACTAACAACCCGTAAGAGGAGTATACTGGTTGGTATAGATAGCGAGTAAGGTCATGCATTTTCTTAATTATTTGAGTGAGTGGGTATGATCTCATTAAAGATTATAGGTTTCTCAGGACTCTCGAGTTTCTCAGGTCCTCTGAATGAGATGATATCCCTAGCGTCTATTGGCACATTCGAGGAACGTGAGAAACCTTAGTCACTTGAGAGACCTAAGAAACTTGTATCTCCGAAGGAGAAACATTGCAGATTTCTCTTAAGAACATCGGATAACAGGAGGTGATTTCTATGGAGAAACGAGTGATAGCCAATGGGATGCTGGCCAGTTCGGTGCTTCTTACCTTGGGGGCGGCACCGTTTCAAGGGGAGAGTATGGTCGCGGCTGGTTTATTTCATACGGCTTTTGCAGCGGCGGTGGGCGGCTTTGCGGACTGGTTCGGCGTGACGTCGTTATTTCGCCGGCCTTTTGGTATTTCTTGGCGCACCGATTTGATTGCTAAGAATCGGGATATGATCGTATCTATGGCCAAAGACATGGTAGTAAATGAACTTTTGACGAAAGGTCGGCTTGCGGGGCTCCTCCGGCAGCATGTACCTTCCGAGGTGATGGCTCATTGGCTTGGTGACCATAGAGAGGCGACTCGGAAGATCGCACAAGAAATGATTCACATGGTGTTTACTGTATTTCCTGAGGAATCTCTATGGCAGATGTCTAGCGAGGAGATTCGGAAACGAACGGCAGAAGTAGATTGGGCAGGGCATATGGCCGAGGTCATGGCGGCCTTCCGGAATTACCCCAAGAAGGAACTTTTGACAGAAGCCTTGGCGGAAGAGGTGAAAAGCTTTTTAGAGTCCCCAGTGACCCAGGAAGAGATACGGCGGGTCTATCTTCTGGCTTGGAAGAAGTACAATGATAAAGGGTTGCTTCATTCTCTTTTCCGGAATGCTATGGAGGATAGGGATGAGGATATGGTGCGAAAGGTGCAGGGGAAAATTTTATCTCTTTCAGAGGCATTGACCGATCCGGACAGTGAGATTCGCCAAAAGATGGGAAGAGCTTATGATGACATAGTGCAGGAACTTAAGACCAATGAGGCTTGGAAGCACCAAGTCAATGGCGCAGTGCAGAAAATGGTTTGCCGATTCCTATCTGGTAAAGGGCGGGATTGGTTTATGTCTATGTGGCAGGAAAAGAAGGGGCCTCTAGCTCACCAGCTTTCAGAGGTTATACTTTCTTTTGCAGAGAGACAGCTTTCTTCTTCAGAGAAGCGGCGGGATTTTGATGCTTTTCTGCTGCGTCTCATAAGGCCTCATGTGGGATGGATACATCGTATGGCAGGGGCTACAGTGGAGAAGGCTTTATCTCATTATGATGGCCGTACTATGGCATTTTTGGCAGAGAAATCTGTATCAGAAGATGTAGCAGCCATTCGTATCAATGGCTCTATATGGGGAGCTATTTTTGGGGCTGGTTTTTTCCTTGCTTCGCAGGTCTTAGCATATATAGCGTAAGGAGGAGTTGTTTGTTGTTTGGATTCCTCAATACCAATAACTAATAAGGAACAACTCTATATAAGAAGGTGAAATCATGAAGCGATATAAAAAGGCCAATGGGATTTTGGCATTTTCTTTTGTTTTCTTCTTACTGGCTCTTTGGCTGATGGAGAAAAGTCCATGGCAGGCGGCTTCTTGGACGGCATGGGTATATTTCATTGCCCAGTCTTGTTTTATCGGATGTGTGGCAGATGGGATCGCTGTAGAAGCTCTTTTTCGGAAACATGGTCTTCCTATTAAGCCTCTGATTCCATCTCATCGAGAACGAATCATTCGGAAGGTGGGGGAGATGAATCATAGTCTTTTGAGCCGGGAAAATTTGCTGGCAAAAGTGTCTACCCTTTCTTTGACAGACCTATTTCTTCCCTGGCTTACCAGTCATAGAGAGTTTATTTCTCAAACACTGGCTAAGAAGGGCGCTCTCTATGGGGTTGAATTTTTAGTTAATCACAGAAAAGAGGCAGCTCTTTGGGGACGGAGTGAATCTAGGAAATGGCTGCCTTCTTTTATTTCTTTTGCCAAGGGACGGCTGCAGCAGGAAATGAACCAGGAGACATGGCTTCTTCGCCTCTTAGATGAAGGAAAACGAAAAGTGGAAGATCCGTCTTTTCGACATCAATTGGCAGCCCAGCTGAGAAAGGCAGGAGACCAGGAGGAAAAAGGGTGGCTAGCGTCTGTGGGATATACGCTAGGGAAATGGTTTGGCGCGATTGATTATGATGAGCTCTCCGAAGCGGCATTAGATGCCTTGGCAGAAGAAATAGAGGCTTGGAAACAAAAGGATCATCCGTTTCATCAGAAACTGTTACATGAGTGGAACCTTTTGGTGGCTCATTTCTTAGAGGAGCCGGTGACGCTAGAGGCGTTGCGGGAATTTGGTCAAGGGCTTTTTGAATCATTTCCTTTGGAAAAACGGATAGATGATGGAATTTCTGATTTTCACTGCCATGGAGGTGAGGTGGCTTTAGAAGAAAAGTTAAAGCCTGCTATGGCAAGAGGGCTTTCTTTTGTGGAAGAGAATCCAGAATTTCGTGAGAAAATCGATACCATGGGAAGAGATTTGATGGCAGAAATTATCACCTATGAGCATGGTTTCTTATCACGGACGATGATGGAAGTTCTGGAAAGTTTTCGTGATGAGGAGTTGAATGAATTTATTGAGGCCAAAGTACATCATGAATTGGAAGGCATTCGTATCAATGGAGCTATTGTAGGTCTAGTGGCTGGTTTTCTGTTTTACGGATTTCTTTCCTGGCTATGGATTCCTCTTTGGCAGTCATCTATCGAGGCCATTCATTAATTCATGGATGCTTACAAATCTCTTTTTTAAAAAGTGAATGAATAGCTACTATGTAGCACAGGGTATTTTTTCCTCTTGAAAATTAAACATTCCCATGCTATACTAGGGCTCGCGAGCAGGAAAGATGATTGCGGGCCGTAAGGCGTGAGGAAAGTCCGAGCTTCGCAGGGCAGGATGCCGGATAACGT
>DJPC01000056.1:20931-23876 GCA_002439665.1 Dialister sp. UBA6422 | reverse complement strand
CCGGCAACTGACGTATGCCCTACGTCGCAAGCTACTAAGAAATCTTTTCACTGCGCCCTCAGCGGTCCATTTAACAATCTGCGTTCTGCCGGCTTCTCAATCCCCCGACTCCCTGTAAGTGCACGTACTGTTTTTATCTCCGCTTCAACGGTTTATTTTCTTAAGTTGAATACATAATAAACGCATTGGCCTCATCTGTCAAGCCATTTTATAAAATAAATGGATAAAACAGAAAATAAAATGCCATAAACGGGAGTGAAGGAGCTTCTACTAAGTAGTTCATAACAAAATAATGACACCATAAAAAATAGATGACCCTTGACTGCCATGGCGGCTGGCCATATATGCCAACCGCCATGACAGTCAAGGGTCATCTGAATCATTCGTTTCTAATCAGTATATAGTACATAGACCATACATTCCTACGATGTATGATGAAGAAAGACTCACGCTTTTTCTGTATCCGTTTTCTTCAAAAAGAATCGTACCATGTAGGCTGTAACCAAGTAGAAGCAAGGAATGAGGAATACACCGAAGAGGGTTGCAAAAACCATACCACCTACTACGGCTACCCCCATACCGCATCTAGCAGCAGCACCGGCACCAGTTGCCATTGCCAAAGGAAGACACCCAATAATCGAGGTAAATGCAGTCATAAGAATAGGGCGGAAACGAAGTTTTGCTGCTTCCAGAACGGCTTCCATAGGATCCATCCCTTTATCCACTCGTTCTTTAGCAAATTCTACAATAAGGATGGCGTTTTTAGCAGCCAGACCAATAATCATGATAATGCCGATCTGCATGTACACACTATTTTGGTACCCATCACTAGTGTTTCCCAGCAGAGCAGCCAGTTTATTGACCGCATATTCAGAGAAGAGAGCCCCAAAAATACCTGTCGGTACAGTAAAAAGAACAGCCAGTGGCACGCTCCAGCTTTCATAAAGCGCAGCCAAGCAAAGGAACGCAAAGACAAGGGCCATGGCCAACACTTTCATGGTAGAAGAACCGGATTTCTGTTCTTCACGGCTCTGACCAGACCATTCAATGGTGGTTCCCGCCGGAGCGATTTCTTTTACTACCTCTTCTGCCGCTGCCATAGCTTCCCCTGAACTGTATCCACTTCCCGCACTGCCTTGGATCGTAATAGAACGAACACCATTGAAACGGCTAATAGAAGAAGGACCCGTAGTAATAGATTTGGTAAGAATGGTATCCAAAGGAACCATTTCGCCTGTTTTGGATTTGACGGAAATAAATTTCAAGCTGTCCGCCTCAGAACGATAACGAGTATCTGCTTGAACCATCACTTTGTAAGCCCGTCCAAACTGGTTAAAGTCATTGACTTGGGTACCGCCAAAGTTCACCTGAAGAGCTGTAAACACATCTGAAAGTTGAATTCCCAGATTTTTGACCTTTTCACGGTCTACAGTGTACTGAACACTAGGAGTATTGGATTTGAAATTGCTACGTACTGCAGAAAGCTCCGGACGCTGATTGGCAGCCTGTACGATTTTGGAAGCCAGATTTCCCAATTCTTCGTCAGAAAGGCCTGTATTATCTTGGACCTGCATAGCCCAGCCGCCTTCCATACCAAGGCCAGGCAAAGCAGATGGACTAAAAGCCATGACTTGGGCTTCAGGATGCTTTGGTGCCACTTCAGTATTGAAAGCGGAAATAATGGCACTGATACTCTTTTCTGCACTTTCTCTATCAGCCCAATCATCCAAGCGGACAAATAGATTGCCTGAACCAGCAGAGCTATTGGTCATGACCGCATCTACCCCAGGAATATTTCTAGTTTCCTTGGCGACAGCATCTACGACTTTGACAGTCTGGTTCATAGAAGTCCCTTCTGGCATAGTTACAGAGGCCATAAACATGCCCTGATCTTCATTAGGTACAAAGGTAGAAGGAACTAATTTATAAAAGAGACCCATGAGGCCTACCACAAGGATCAGGAAGCAAACTGCATATTTCAGATGACCTATCATCCATCCTACTTTCCCTGTATAGCTGTCTCGAATGGAATCAAATACCCGATTGAATGTACCAAAGAAACGACCAAGGAAGCCCTTTTTAGAAGAGGTATCATTGGCTTTCAAAATAGTGCCGCACAAAGCAGGTGTCAAAGTCAATGCCACAAAGGCAGAAATAGCGACAGAAACAGTGATGGTAATAGCAAATTGCTTATAGAGCACCCCCATAGTACCGCCTAAGAAGGCCACTGGCACAAAGATGGCTGCCAATACCGCTGTGGTAGCAATAATAGGTCCCTGCACTTCATCCATGGCGCGCATGGTGGATTCTTTTGCAGAAAGACCATCTTTTTCCATATGTTCTTCTACGTTTTCAATCACAACGATAGCATCATCAACCACCATGCCGATAGCCAGTACCAAAGCAAAGAGGGTCAATGTATTAATGGTAAATCCTAAAAGTACAAAGGTTGCAAAGGTACCAATAATAGAAACTGGTACAGCCAGTACAGGAATGAGTGTAGCTCTCCATTTCTGCAGAAATACGAAAACTACAAGAATAACGAGCAGTAAGGATTCTACAAAGGTTTCTTCTACTTCATGAATGGAAGCATTGATAAAGGATGTAGTATCCACAACTACTTTATAATCCATATCGGGCGGGAAACTATCTTTGGACTCCGCCAATATTTTTTTCACCGCACTCACAGTTTCCAAAATATTCGCATCATTGGTGAGCTGTACCCCAAAACCAACCCCTGTCTTTCCATCGATTTTGGAATCACTAGAGGAACTCTGCGCTCCGGTGACAACCTCTGCCACATCTTTCAAACGGACAAACTGTCCATCAGATCCAGATTTGATAATAATATTACCAAACTGTTCTGGGGTAGAGAGACGACCTTCGATCTTAGCACTGTATTGTTTTTCCTGATTAGAAGGAGAAGGAGGTGCCCCAATGGTACC
>DJPC01000056.1:10986-20775 GCA_002439665.1 Dialister sp. UBA6422 | reverse complement strand
ATTGACATTACCTACCCCACTAACACGTTTCATTTTATCCAAAAGATAAATGTCGGCATAGTTTTTAAGAAAAGCTGTATCATAAGTATTGTTAGGAGAATACAGATTCACCATCAGCGCCATATCGCTGGAGGATTTTCGAACTGAAAGACCGGATGTCTGTACTTCACTAGGAAGGCTATTTTTAGCCAAATTGGCGGTATTCTGTACATTAACAGAATCTGTATTCCCATCGGTATCCAAATCAAATACAATGGATAGACTATAGCTACCGCTATTGGAGGATGTAGAGGACATATAGTCCATCCCCTCGATCCCATTGAGCTGATTTTCCAGCACCTGAGCCACTGTCTGATTGACTGTTTCAGCATTAGCCCCAGTGTAATTAGCACTTAAATTGATTGTAGGCGGAGAAATTTGCGGATATTGAGCAATAGGCAGACTGAAAAGAGAAATCAGCCCCAAGAGCACAATCATGAGCGACACTACAATGGCAAAGATAGGTCGCCGGATAAAGAATTTTGACATAAAAGCCTCCTGACTGTAGCGGTATCTTTAGTCCGTATATTATGACCAAAGACCACCTATCACAGTGAGAAAAAAATGGCATTGGAACTTATACCATCCTAATTTCTCACTTCTCACTGATTAGATGTAGAATCACTGGACGTATGGCTGGTGGTATCTTCATCCGTGAGGGATAATCCCAATTCTTCTGGGGTGGTCATGGTGACATGCAGGGCCTGTCCCTCCTTGAGATTGGTCAGACCTTCTACCACAACCGTATCATCTTCAGAAAGCCCGCTCTTTACAATATAATAGCTTCCTACCTTATCACCTAATGTAACAATTTTAGATACCGACTTATTATCAGCTCCGCAGATCAGGACAAAAGATTTGTCCAGTACTTGCTGCACTGCTCTTTCAGGGACCAGCAAAGTCCCTTCTTTTTCTGGACTGGTGATTTTAACTCTGGCAAACATCCCTGGAAGAAGGTAATGCTCTGTATTTTGGAAAAGTACCTTCATAGTGATTGTCCCTGTATCCTGTGAAACTTCTCTATCGGTGATATATTCTGTGGAAGTTTCAGAAAGTTGTTTCCCATTACTCAATGTCAAAGAAGCTACAGGATTGACATGATCCATCTCGATCCCTTTTTGCCGATTTTTTTCTGCATCTTCCTGGAAATTTAAAAATTCATTTTCACTAATAGAAAACTGTACATAAATGGGATTCACAGCACCTACGGAAACCAAGGCAGTATTGCCTGCCGTTACATAAGCACCAGATGCCACATCATCGACAGATAACTTCCCAGAAATGGGAGCCCGAATGATGGTATCATCCAAATTTTCCTGTGCTTTCTGAAGAAGAGACTGCATATTCTTATAATTGGATTCATTGGTATCTACCGTAGCTTCTTGGGTGGTTAAAGTCTGCTCAGAAATAGCCCCTGAAACAGCCAGCTTCTGATACCGATCCAAATCTATGCGAGAATTATTTAATGTAGTCAGCGCTTTATCTACATTAGACTGGGCTGAAATCACATCGGTCGCATACTGACGATCATCGATTTTATATAATGGCTGTCCAGCCTCTACGAATTGTCCGCTGGTGATGTATTTATCTACAATGGTTCCTGAAACTTGAGGTTTAATGACTACCGCATCAATAGATTTCACTTGGCCTGCATACTGCTTAGATACGGCTACATCTTCCTTCAATACTTTCATAGCTTTTACGGATACACTGTTACTTTTCGGAGCTGTCTCTCCACATCCTGCCAATAGCCCTGTCAATGACAGTAAAGATACCGCCGCCAAAGCTGCCAATTTATGTTTGCTTACTCTATGCATACAGACACTCCTTTATACACCACTGACTATCCTAAAAAACCAACCAAGAGTCAATTTTCTTTTTATTATACAATAGGCCTTATAAAAAATCACCGCATAATAGAAAATAAATTTCTGTTATGCGGTGATGGATACCAATAACCTTTACATAATGCCTATGACATTTAAAATTTGACGCACAATAAAAGCAGCAATCCATGCGATGACACACTGGAAAATAATCATTTCCAAAGCCCATCGTCCCCCATTTTCTCGTTTCACCGATGTAATGGCGGCAATGCACGGAGTATAGAGTAAACAAAATACCAGGAAAGTAAGCACCATGCCTGGTGTCATGAGTTGGCTTAAATGAGAAGTAGCTCCATACAGGACCGTCAAGGTAGAGACTACACTTTCTTTTGCCATAAAACCAGAAATCAGCGCTGTGGACAATTTCCAATCTCCAAAACCAAGAGGAGCAAAAACAGGTGCAATCCAGCCAGCTACTAAAGCAAGAATACTATCTTTGGAATCTTCTACCATATTGAGCCTTACATCAAAGGTCTGTAAGAACCACACAATGATGGTACCGACAAAAATAACCGTAAAGGCACGCTGCAGGAAATCTTTGGCTTTGTCCCACATGAGGCGCAATACATTCTTCATGCCTGGCATACGATAATTTGGAAGTTCCATTACAAAGGGAACCGGTTCCCCTTTAAATAAAGTATGTTTAAAGATGACAGCAGTTAATATAGCGATCACGACCCCCAATATATAAAGACCAGTCATAACTAAAGCCCCATAATGAGGGAAAAAAGCTGCTGTAAAGAATGCATAAATCGGAACCTTAGCAGAACAGCTCATAAATGGAATGAGCATGATAGTCATTTTTCTATCTCGTTCTGAAGGTAATGTTCTAGTAGACATCACAGCTGGCACGCTGCAGCCAAAACCAATCAAAAGAGGTACGATACTTCGCCCTGAAAGCCCCAGCTTACGGAGTAACTTATCCATCACGAAAGCGATACGGGCCATATATCCACCATCTTCCAATAAGGAAAGAAAGAAGAAAAGCACCGCAATGATAGGAACAAAAGATAGGACACTGCCTACCCCCTGAAAAATAGCATCTACCACCAAGGAGTGAACCGCCGGATTCACATCCGCAGCGGTAAGGCCTGCATCCACCCATTCTGTGATTTGGTCAATTCCTGCTGCCAGCAAGTCCTGCAGGAAAGAGCCAATGACATTGAAGGTAAGGAAGAAAATCAATCCCATAAGTAGAATAAACACAGGAATTGCTGTATATTTCCCTGTCAAAATACGATCGATTTTTTGGCTTCGTGCATGTTCCTTACTCTCTGCCGGCTTAATGACCGTCCGTTCACAAAGCCTACGGATGAAAAGAAAACGCATATCTGCAATGGCCGCTGAACAATCCAATCCTCGTTCTTCTTCCATCTGAGAAAGAATATGTTGTACCATATCTTGCTCATTGGGTTCCAAGTGCAATGCATTTTCGACCAATTCATCTCCTTCCACCAATTTAGAGGCAGCAAAGCGAAGAGGAATACCTGCTGCTTTGGCATGGTCTTCAATCAGATGCATGATACCATGTAGTCCTCTATGAACTGCTCCATGATGATCATTTTTATCACAGAAATCTGTAATGCCTGGCTTTTCCTGATACCTAGCCACATGGATGGCATGGACTACCAATTCATGAACCCCTTGATTTTTAACAGCTGAAATAGGAATCACTGGAATCTGTAATAGCTTTTCCATTTCATTGATTAAAATGGAACCCCCATTGTTTTCCATTTCATCCATCATATTGACGGCTAGTACCATAGGAATATTCAATTCCATGAGCTGCATGGTAAGGTACAGATTTCGTTCCAAATTGGTGGCATCCACGATATTGATGATCCCGCTAGGCTTTTCATTAAGAATAAATTCTCTCGATACGATTTCTTCGCTCGTATAAGGGGAGAGAGAATAAATACCAGGTAAGTCTACCACTTCTGCCTCTGGATAGCCTTTAATGGTCCCCATTTTCCTATCTACTGTTACACCAGGAAAATTACCTACATGTTGATTAGACCCAGTAAGCTGATTGAAAAGGGTTGTTTTACCACAATTCTGATTACCTACGAGAGCAAAAGTGAGTTTACCCTCCACAGGTTTCACATCATGGTATTGGGATTCTTCATGATATTTTCCTGATTCGCCTAAACCTGGATGAGAAACAGGATTTAAATCTAAAGTATTTTTCTTCTTTGATGGCAAAGCCGCTTTTTGTACATCAGTGACTTCAATATTTTTGGCATCCTCTTTTCGAAGAGTCAATTCATATCCCTGCACCATTAGTTCCATGGGATCTCCTAAAGGTGCAAAACGCATCAATGTTACTTCTTCTCCTGGAATCAGCCCCATATCCAAAAAGTGTTGGCGCAAAGCACCTTCCCCACCCACGTTCTGTAATACAGCTGACTCACCGACTTGCAATTCATCTAATGTCATTCACCTTATCTCCTTATAACACCAGATATACATCATTCTGGACATAGTGTTTATGTACTATGTTACCACGTCCCCTTCCTTTTATTCCTAAAAATGTTCTAAATTTTTTGAAAGAGAAAAACGTATAGAAAGACAATATTTATATATATTTCTTTTCCCTGCTCCCATGGCACCTATAAAAAAAACACCTATGAAATCATAATATTTCATAGGTGTTTAACTTAGTAATCAGTTGCTATAAATAGAAGATGTAGCACTATTATCCTTGCTTACGGGAGGAAGCGATGTATCAGAAGATGTTTCTTCTTTCTTAGGTTCTTCTCCAGGAGCGTAGATAGAATGATACTTAAAGAGATTTTCTACCTGCTTATGATCAATGGTTTCTACTTCCAGAAGTGCCTTTGCCATGGCATGAAGCACTTCTATATTATCAGTCAATGTCTGCATGGTATCATTATAGGCTTCATCCAGATATTTATGCATTTCCTCATCAATCATAGTCGCTACAGTTTCCCCGTAGTTTCTTTCAGATCCAAGCTGCTTGCCCAAGAAGATCTGCTCTTGATGTTCCCCGAAAATCATAGGTCCTAAGCGATCACTCATACCCCATTCCATAATCATCTTTCGAAGAATGCCAGTTACTTGCTGTAAATCGCCAGAAGCACCACTGGAAATTTCATTGAAGATAATTTTTTCTGCACAACGGCCACCCAAAGCAACTCTAAGCTGTGCCAGAAGATGGGATTTGGTAATGAAAGAACGTTCTTCATGGGGCAGCATCATGGTATAACCGCCTGCTTGTCCACGAGGAATGATCGTAACCTTATGAACAGGATCGGCATCTTTTAGGAGAGTTGCCATGATGGCATGACCAGATTCATGATAGGCAGTGAGTTTTCTTTCGTCATCGCTGACTTTATGACTCTTTCTCTCTGGACCATAGCTTACTTTTTCACTGGCTTCTTCCAAATCAGCCATAGAAATGGTTTTTCTATTATCTCGAGCAGCCATCAAAGCCGCTTCATTTAATAGATTAGCAATATCAGCTCCGGTAAAACCAGGAATTTTCTTGGCAATGGTATTGAGGTCTACATCTGGTTCAAGTGGTTTATTTCTAGCATGCACTCGAAGGATTGCAAGACGACCACGAAGATCTGGACGACCTACCACGACACGACGGTCAAACCGACCAGGACGCAAAAGAGCTGGATCCAGAATATCTGGGCGGTTGGTTGCTGCAATGGTAATGATACCTTCATTAGATCCAAATCCATCCATTTCAACCAGAAGCTGGTTCAATGTCTGTTCTCTTTCATCATGTCCACCGCCAAGTCCACTGCCTCTTTGACGACCTACTGCATCGATTTCATCGATGAATACAATGCAAGGAGCATTTTTCTTGGCCTGCGCAAACAGGTCACGGACACGAGAAGCGCCTACACCTACAAACATTTCTACAAAGTCAGAACCAGAAATGGAAAAGAATGGTACTTTTGCTTCCCCAGCCACGGCTTTAGCTAGCAGGGTTTTACCTGTACCAGGAGGTCCTACCAAGAGAACACCCTTCGGAATTTTAGCACCAATAGCGGTATAACGTCCCGGATTTTTTAAGAAATCCACCACTTCCGATAATTCTTCTTTGGCTTCATCTTCTCCTGCTACATCGCTGAAGTTTACATGGACCTGTCCTTCTGCTGCCATTTTAGCTCTAGATTTACCAAAGCTCATGACACGGCCGCCACCGCCTTGGGTCTGATTCATAATCCAGAACCATACACCTACTAAAACAATAATAGGAAGAAGAGAAGACAGCAGACTCATCCACCAAGATGGCTGTTCCGGTGGCTTAGCAGTGATTACCACATCACCAGCAGTAAGCTTCGGCAACAATTCTCTGTCATTGTCTGGTGCATAAGTTTCAAACTCTGTACCATCCTTCAATTTTCCTGTAATAGAGTTGTTTGTCATCGTTACAGAATCGACATTCTTCTTTTCCACCTGTGTCATAAAATCACTATAGGTAATTTCAGAATGCTTTTCCTGTGGATGGACAAAGGTATTGAATATGGAAACAGCAATTACGATGAGAAGAACGTAAAGGGCCACATTCTTTACAAACTTGTTCAATATATTCCTCCTATCTATCAAATTCCCATTGAATAAGTATACCCCATAGATTGATAACTTTGAATACCTCCAATTTTATCATATACCTATATATATAAGCAATGAGAATTTTTATTAAGGTGAGGCTAATGCCCCATGATTCGAGATAACTCTTAGATTTTCTTTAGGACCCCTTAGAAAAAATTCCTGTTACTTCAAATTCTTTCACCTATCAGCATGTCCTTAATTGATAAAGTTTAACTAAGACGTCATATCTTATCATTAAAAAATCATCTGGTATTTCTAATTTCTAACTCTCTCTATTCTGATTACTGTCTGCTATATACTTTACTATCTAATACGCCAATAAATGGTAAGTTTCTATATTTCTGTGCATAGTCGCAGCCATAACCTACGATAAATTCATCTGGAATTTCAAAGCCAATGTACTTTACATCTACTTCTGCTTCTCGTCTTTCTTTTTTATCTAAACAAATAGCTAGCTCTACAGAAGCAGCACCTCTTTGTTTCAAAATAGGGAGCAAGGCAGACATGGTAATACCTGTATCGATGATGTCCTCTACCACAATGACATGTTTTCCGCGGATGTCACTATCCAGGTCTTTTTTGATCTTTACATGTCCGCTGGAAACGGTGCTATTGCCATAACTGGATACACACATAGTATCCAAAGTTACAGGGAGATCAATTTCACGCATCAAATCACATAGAAATGGCATCGCACCCTTTAAAATGCCAACCAATACAACTTCTTTACCCATATAGTCAGCAGTAATTTCTTTCCCTAGTTCTTTGACTCTTTTAGCAAGCTGCTCTTCTGTAACCAATACAGCCTTTACATCTTTTTCCAAGTTTTTCATTTTTGTTGCTTACTCCTTACCAATCCAAGATAGTGTAATTAATTTAAAATGACGGGTTTGTTTTGTAGGAAGCGCCCGCCGACTCCCTCGTATCATAGCGACCCAATAAATTTCCTTGTCATCTGCAAGAATCGGCCATTGATTGCGAGCTAAAGAAGGGATATGGGCTTCTTGCATCAAACGATCCACCGTTTTGGTCCCTTCCATACCTTTGGGATAAATCACATCTCCCTTGCAGGAAAATGTCAAGCGAAGATGTCCTACTTGATCACCGTCTAATACATACTGACATCGTGATAGATGATCCGGCTTTTGATGGAGAGAGAGAATGGTTATCTGCCAAGGACCTTGTTGCATTTGCACCCTATTGTTATCTATTATATCAGTATTAAAAATATTATCTACTTGTTTCTCCATCTGCTTTTTATAAAGCAATTCTACGACTTCTGTAGAATCCATAGAACAACCGTGTAAAGTAGTTCCTGGATACAAAAATAAATCTTTCCCTTCTTTTTGAAGAATGGTTCTGGCACTAGATGTTTTTTGTCCGCTAGTACCATAGAGGGCTAGATACCTTAGCCGTTCTAAGCTTTGAAAATCTAAAGATTCATGGCCGACCCTTTGGGCTGCTTCCATTAAAATGCGTCTACCTAATGCCTTTGGCTCTCTTTGGAAAGTTTTTCCTGAAATCAGTAAATATCCACCTGTACTTTGCCACGACCAAGAGGATAGCCATTCTTTAGCTTTTTCCGATAAAAAATCATCTTCTTCTCTTAGAATCTCTGACATATGTCCCAAGGTTTTGATCAGCTGCGGATTGTATGACAATAAAGAAGGCAATAACTGCAAACGAATTTTGTTCCTAGTAGTATCCGGTATGTCATTGCTAGCATCATGGCAGAATGGACAAGAAAAAGTCTCTAGATAGGAGGCAATCTCTTTTTTTGTCACCTCTAAAAAAGGGCGAATCAAATCATCTCTCTTGGGTCTCATGGCAGATAGCCCTCTTGCACCACTTCCCCGAAGCATATGAAACAAAATGGTTTCTGCCTGATCATCTGCATGATGAGCCAAGGCAATGGACCCAAAATGCCCCTCCTCCTTGACCTGCCGCAATTCCTTATAGCGCAATTCTCTAGCTACAGTTTCTATTGAGCCTTTTTTCTCCATTTGCGCCTCATGGACATGCACATGGCGAAGGTAAAAAGGAATGTGCAATTTTTGAGCCACAGAGGCTACATAAAAAGCTTCCTGCTCTGCTTCCTGTCGGAGATGATGATTCACACAGCAGCATCCAAGGCGTAAGCCCTCTTTCTTCGCTATGGCATGAAGAAAAAGTAACAATCCCAGGGAATCACTTCCCCCTGACACAGCTACCAATATGGCATCTCCCTTTTGCCATAAATGCTCGTCGTGGGCAAAAGTTCGCACCTTCTTTTCAAATGCTTCAGCTGTCATTGTTTTTCAGCCATATGGGGAGTTAATACATCAGCGTCCAAGAGTCCTTCTGATAAATCCCGATCACTGACTACGATTTCAGATAGGGCAAAATACTCCATTAAACTATCTAAAATCGCAACTCCTGCTACAATGATATCCGCCCTAGAAGGCATAAGCCCTTTCATATGGCATTTTTCATCATAAGACATAGCTGTAAGCTTTTTAAGCATGCTAGATACATCTTCCTGATGGATGACAAAATCTTGCACTTTAGAGGAATCATACACTTCCATCTCCTGAAGCATGGCTGCCATAGAAGTAACCGTACCGCCTACACCGATCCATCGTTTGACATTCTGCATAGATTCCATCAGGTCCGTTTTACGGAAAAGTTCAAAACAATGCTTCTTTAATTCGGCTCGTCCCCTAGCAGTGGTGGTATCAAATTGTTTGGAACAGCGAACACAACCTAAATGGAAACTATGCCTAACTCCTACATCACTTCCAAATCCCATACAAATTTCTGTGGAGCCACCGCCAATATCCACAACAGATGTTAAAACTCCCGGTGTGCCGGCTGCCCCAATGTAGCTATAATAGGCTTCTTCAGTGCCTGTCAAAATACGTACTGGAACGCCAGTGGCAGCCGTCACTTCATCAGCAAATTCTTCCCCATTGCTAGCATCTCGCATAATCGAAGTACCATAGGCAAAGATTTCATCAGCCCCAGCCAACTTTGCTTCTGCAGTAAATTCATTGATCGCCTGAAGAGATCGTTCCCGACCCCCTTGACCAATACAAGCTTTTTCCGTCATACCTTCCCCTAAACGGGTACTGCGTAAATCCTTTTTCAGGATTTTCCATTCTCCCTTTTCATCTTTTTCTGCCATCAAAAGGCGTATGGAATTAGTTCCAATATCGATAATTGCACGCATAAGAACTCCTTCATGATAACTTGTAATAGTTACGGATAAGAGAGGCAATATATGTTTTTCAATCTC
>DJPC01000056.1:705-10909 GCA_002439665.1 Dialister sp. UBA6422 | reverse complement strand
ATGGAATGCATTATGGCACCATTCATGCCACCTGCTACATGTTCCCAATAAACGCAAAAAGGGACATAACATAATGGTTACATCCCCTTTCATTTCAATCAGAACGACGAGCGCCACGGCCACCGCGTTTGGATTCTACATTTCTTTTCAAATCCAGAAGTCTTTCATCACTGTCTTTTAGAAAACGACTGAGCTTATCCTCAAAAGAGGCAGGGGCTTCATGTTTCTGTGGTCGGAAACCACCAGAAAAACTATGTCTTTCCTGATTCCTAGGAGCTTCTCGATGAAAATCTCTTTCAGGAGCACTTTCTCTTTTAGAAAAATGATGATTTCCTTCGTTATGATCTTTATGAAACCGTTCCTGCTTTTTTTCTTCCTGGGCCGGCTGTGCCTGCTTAATGGATAAAGCAATTTTCCCTTTATCATCAATGGTAATGATCTTTACTTTCACTTTATCCTTAACCTTCAGATATTGGTTAACATCACTGACATATTCATTAGCCACTTCTGAAATGTGGACCAGCCCCACTTTTTTTTCTGGCAATTCTACAAAAGCACCAAATTTAGCGATTCCAGTAATGGTACCTTCTACGATACTTCCGACTTCTAAAGCCATGTGAAAAACAAAATCCTCCCCGGAAATAAGCCCCGTGGCCCATTCCCCAATAATACAAAGATAAATACAGATAGATTATACGAAATTTTGAAAAGAATAGCAACACAAAAATAACTACTCACCTGACATAAGGAACTTCTCCTGGTTTGACAAGACCTAGTTCATCTCGTGCTTTCTTTTCTAGTTTTTGGGGATCCTGCAGATCTTCTTTTTTTTGCTGCAGCCTATCTTTTTCTTCACTGAGTTTAGTTCGTTCCTCCAAAAGAAGCTCTTCTTGCTGCTGGAGCTGATAGTAATGATATACACCTCGAATAGCAATTAAAATCGAAAAAATCACCATAAGGACAAAAAGTCCTCGCAAAATCGGGCTATGAGGAAATATCCAGCTCATGGTCAATGGATTTTGCCGTGAATGCTTTCGATGATTATACACGAGGTTCCCTCCCTATGAGTTCATTAATCCATTTATATATAGCTGGCTCTTGTGCTAGCTCTTGTTCATAAGCGTCATATGCTGCAGCAGCTTTAAAACCATAATCTAGCCAAGCCTTACTATCATTCCAGCGATTTTTATCATTATAAAAGGCCACAATTAATAATTTTCCGTTCCGCTCAGCAGATGCTACCAGACAATCACCAGCTGCATCTGTCATACCCGTTTTAATACCATTGGCCCCTTCGTAATGACTGGATAAAAATTCATTTCTATTTTCTACATTCCGATAAATCCCATTTCTATAAGTCATAGGATAGGTCTTTTGCTTTACAATATCTCGAAATTCAGGATTTTTCATAGCATGGGCAGCAATCAGAACCATATCATCAGCTGTGGTGTAATGATCTGGATTGGTGAGTCCATTGGGGTTAGCAAAATGAGAATGGGTAGCGCCTATGGACTTAGCTTTGTCATTCATCATGTCAATAAAATGATCATAGGAACCACCTACAGTTTCTGCAACAGATACAGCTGCATCATTACCAGAAATGAGCATCATACCATACAGGAGCTGATGCAAAGACAACGGCATATCAGCGCGAATACCTACATTAGTGCCATCCTGTTTCATGGCTCTTTCTGAAATCACAGCATTTTGATTCAGTTTATCATGGCCTTCTTCTAATGCCAAAATGCATGTCAATATTTTGGTCGTACTGGCTGGATAGATTTTAAGTTCTCCTTCTTTATCAGCCAATAAACGGCCTGTATTTCCATCAATTAAAGCCGCCGATACGGCTTTCGTTTCTGGCGGTGCAGGTAACACCGGAGGTTTTGGTGGCTCTGGCGTCATCCAAACCATAATACCAAATGCAACACTTATAATCACAACAACCAGCACTACAAAGGCCAGTAACTTTTTCATTCTTACTTCTCTTCCTTTACCATAAACTTGGGCCAAATGGCTTTTGCAGTAACACAGCCATTTGGCAATAATAAATTACCTTGCTGCTATCTCTTTTTTCTCCATCTTTTCACGCTGCTTATCGATGGCAAACTCACTGATTACAACTTCCCCGCGGTCCTTGCGAATGCCCTTATTTAAAGAATCAACATAAACTCTTCCATTTTCTTTCTCATTTAATGTATATACCGCCGTATTTCCGCAATAAATCACATTTCCCTGAAGAATAGCATCAGACACATGGCCTGTATGATAAAGTTTAGCCAATTTTCCAGCAGTTAAATAGGTTCTCTCTTTGGAGGTGTATTTTCCCATACCGGCTGGCTGAAATGTTTTTTCTCCATTCACCAGAATCCAGTCATCTTTGACTTGGACATGATGACCGCTATAGTCTGACATCCATTTCAGATTTTTAGCAATTCGATCACTTGTTTTGGGATGATTGCCAGGTGCCAAAACAGCTTTGATCCCAGAGGGAGAACTTTCTCCGTACTTATCTTTTAATACTTGCATAGCTGCTGCACCAGCACCTGGATTGTACCCCGCTTCTACTAAATATTGAAATCCCCAATCGTCTGCTTCTTTTTCCTGGTCTTTGGTAAAAACAGCATTGGATACATAATTTCCTGCAATATTGGCTAGCAGAGCTTCTCCATAGGATGCATCACCTAGATAAATATTCAGCGCAGTCAAAAGTCCCACTTTCTTTTTGACCCCATTGACGCTGTGCCGCTTTTCACCATGGGCGATCTCATGTCCCATAATATATGCCAATTCATCATCATCCATAGCATCCAGTGTACCTTTATTCACACAAAGCACACCGCCTAAACTCATGAAGGCATTGATATCTTCATCAGGAGATACATACACTTTATAATCTCTTGTAACCGCTCCCGTATCATGGATTGTTTGATAAATGTCTTGTACTCTATTATCAGCTGCAACTGATTCATACACACCTGTTTGCTGCTGGCACTGATTCAATAAAGTCAATTGGCTATGGTCGTCCATACGAGAATAATAATTGGAAACAAACAGCATAGCCGCGGCTCCATACAAAAGCTTCTCTGCCGTGGAAGCCGCTTCCACTTTCGCAGGAATCATCATCGTGCCGGTCAAGCATAATGATGCCAGAGAAAGTGCCAAAAATTTCTTTTTCAAAGATTTCATAGCGTCCTCCATTATCACTTCATATACTGATAGTGCATCAATATCAATGAAAACACTTTACGTTTAAGTAGTCAAGGGTGGGGATTAGAATAATTTTCCTCTATCCTTTTCTATTGTATCATTTTTATAAGAGTAATGCGAAGATAGCTAACAGTGGACGGCTAGCGGTTAACTGCTAGCTATTGACTTTCACAAAATCCTCTTGTTTCGATTTGTATCGATTTGTTATAATAAATGACATATACATACTATCCATGCTCTTTGAAAGGAGATTCACATGACAGCAGATAATTTGACATTTTCCATTGAAATGGATTTCATCCCAGACATTCAAGAGGGCCGCGATGATTTAAAGAAACACATGAAAGAAACGGCTGAAAAATTTGATGGAACTTATATTTTAGATCCTAAAGCTCGTCCCATCATTTCTGGACTCACTAAGGAAGATGTAGAAGGAGTACTGAAAGATTTAGGACTTTTGGCTTTTGGTTCTTGGCCTTCCTGCATTCTGACATGTACCATTGTGGCACCACTTCCCATTCGCAGCGTAGGTATGTCTGATGGTTGGGATATCTATACAGGCAAAAAGACATTTTTTGCCTTTGCTCAGTTCCCAGCTGATGCTTTAGCCATTATGGTAAAAGCTTGCACCTATTATTTGGAACATGAAAGTTACCAATCTTTGGAAGAATTCATTGACCACATGGGGTATGAAGCTTTTAGAGATGCGGTACTGGGAAATACAGTACCGGATGGTAAAGGTGATACCTCTGACTACTATGGTTCTAGCTGGGGAGCTCCTGATGTACCGCCTCTCAAAGAAGGGGATTTCGTACGCCCAGAAAATAATATCATGCAAATCATTGAAGTATATCCTGAAATGGGACAATTCCTCATGGAATATGGCATGTCCTGTGTAGGATGCTTTGTTTCCTATGATGAAAACTTATGGCAGGCAGCCCAGTCTCATGGAATGGATGTATTTGAAATCATTGGGGAAATGAATGAATTCATCGCTGATAAATATAAAAAGCCTCTTCTCACAGAAGAAACCCCTATGGAAACCATTCTGACTCTGTACCCTCAGCTTCTGCCTATTTTCCAGAATAAGCAAATCCCCATGCCTTCTGACATGAATACCACCATCGGTGCTATGTGCCAAACCGCCGGAGTGGATGTGAAAGCCCTCATTGCCAAATGTGATGAACGGCTCCGAGGAAAAGATGAATAAGTAGTTTTCTTTCAGCCTTATACTGATAAGATGACAAAACACCAAAAAGGGGCTGTGACAAAATGCAAACGTATCTTGTCACAGCCCCTTTTGTGTTTCATAAGATATATGGGAGCTCTTAGTTACGGATGACTAGTTGTTAGTTTTAAAGAGTTAACATTTCATTTCTACTTACTGACCACCGGTGCCTTATATTGCTTAAGCTCCCCTCTCAAGCTGCAGCAGTTCTCCAGAAGAAGCTAGAAGCCAGCGTTTGGGGCTCTTAGTTTCTAAAAAAGAGGATGTGATAAAATACGAAAGTACTTTATCACATCCTCTTTTTGATTGCTAAACGAGATGTTAAAACTTTTGTATATAGTCTCTGTTATAGATAAAACTCTCCCTCTCACTGCTGCAGAGTTACTTCATTTTCCAACCGCTACGCTTCAGTGCCATAACGATCGGCACTACAATAATACCGGAAACAATAGCTTCTGGTATACCATTAGCCGTTACAATTCCCATAATGGTAAGACCTACAGCTTCCACAGAGATACCTTGATGGGCTGCATACGGAGCGCCTACTAAAAGAAAGAAGGCTCCAAGGAATAGAATGGTATTGGTGATAGCACCACCTACAGCCGCGATACCTGCCCTAAGATGGACATTACCAGGAACATATTTGAAAAGAGCCCATGCAGCCAAAGCAATGCATACCCTTGGTACAATACAAATAAAAGCATCGGCCAATACACTATATTGCAAAGCAAACTGCATCATAAGACTAGGTGCACGAAGTGTTTGTATAAAAGAGAAAAGGCCAAATAAAAATCCTACCACTACACCTACTTTAGGACCTGCTACGATGGTACCAATAATAGTCGGTATGTGTAAAATCGTCGCACTCATCACAATGAGAGGAATAAATCCATATCCTGTAAGTCCCAAGAAAATCGTAATACCTGCCAAAAGACCAGAAATAGTGAGTTCTCGGATACTCATAAATGCACTCTGCTGTGGATTTTGATGATTGTTTTCCATGGTTTCCCCCGTTCTTGCTCTTCTTTTTTGTATTTTGTCATATAAAAAGAAGATGTAAGCCGTAAAAATAAAAAATACTTGGTTGCCTGTCCAGTTTAACGTTTGAAATACCAGCAATGGCAACGGATAAATACCTCTTGTAATTATAGTGCTAGCGAAAGATTTGTCAACAAAGGAAATAGATAAGAACAGACTCTAGTCATTATCCTTAAAAATCCAACCTGTCACTGCCTTTCCAGCATATAAGGAAATCCCCATCATCCATAAATCAGATAAGAGTGGAAAAACGGAAAGGTAGGATGGATCTAGATACGCTCTCCAACTAGACATCCCTGGAAGGTGAAGTGAAATAACAAAAGGAATATACACAAGCATTATCCAAAAAATAGCAGAAAATACCACCTGTGTGATGCGTTGCCCCTTGCTTCCACGAAGGGCAAAGAACAGAAAGAACCCAAAGGTCATCATGGAGAAAAGAATTTTGCCATAAAAAACAAAGGTAAAAATTTCCATCAGAAAGAGACCAGCAGTGAATGGATCTAGGCGCATACCACCTGTCATGTACAGTATCATGAAGGAAGAAATGGTCACTCCTGGAATCAAACCACTGAAAAAGACAGCTCCTAACCAAGTCGACCAAAGTCCTCCCTTGCCTTTAAGTGTTTGATACAAACAAACTAGCTCTCTATCCAGCCATAAGGTCATGAATAAAACAAAAGCCATAATCAAAAAAACAAGAAAGGAAATAGGGACAGGACTTTCCTTAAATGCCTTATCCATGGAAGGTAAATAATTCCAAAAACTAGTCATTTCTAAAATAGTCATAGAAATCCAAAGTGGCAAGTGGACCGCTGCACGGTAGGCTCCAAGTTCAGCGCCAAAGCCCTTCCTTTGAAATAGGAAAAAGAGAATAGGCACTACAAGCCCTATTCCCCAGTGAAGAACCATGCCAATAGATAAGGAAGAGGCTGTATGCATAGCAAATCCACCAATTCCCCAAGGCAAAATAAGTGCCATCATCCAAAGCACCTGTCTCACATAATCTTTATTTCGCAATACATTCATAGCAATCACCTCATTGATTTTGTTACAAGATAAATTCATTGTATCACGAAGTGCAAGGGAAGCACATCATGAAGCAAGAAGCCTCAGAAGGAAAGATAATCATTCCTAGATCAATAAACTTTTTATATAGACTAGCTGCTGGCGAATGCTCAATAATCCATCCCCCGATATTTATTAAATATCAGCAGTGAAATGTTAACATTCAAGTGTACAGGAAGATGGGCAGTTGTAGAGATTTCTATGCACTCACTGTTGTGAATTGTCGACTATTGGATAAAAGTAATAAATAACCAATAGCAATCACCAATTCAGCTTCTTACCATTGATAAAACGAATAAACAAGAATCAGTAACTATACATACAAAAAGGACTTTGCCTTCTAGACAAAATCCTTTTTCATATCCATTATTTTCTCTTTTTCCCTTTTTGGGGAGCCTCTTCTTTCTTTCTCTTTTGACGCATATTTCTTCCCTTATGCCCCAAAGCTTTGTGTTCTTTCTTTTTCGTAGGCTTGTACATACCAGGGGTAACCACTTTTTTCTTACTTTTCCCTGCTTTGACTCGTTTCACATTGCCTTTTTCATCATAACGAGTGATGGTTTCTTCGATGGATTTTTCCAACCGGCGAAGAAGCAGTCCATCTTCTGGGGTCGCATAGGTGATGGCCAATCCTTTTGTCCCTGCTCTTCCCGTACGGCCAATCCGATGAACGTAGTATTCTAGATTTTTAGGAATATCATAGTTAAATACATGGGTAATGCCTTCTACATCCAGTCCACGAGCAGCAATGTCAGAAGCAACCAAGATCTGAATTTTTGCTTTTTCAAACTCACGAATGACTTGATTTCTCTGACCTTGACTCATATCGCCATGGATTTCATCCACCACAAAATCGGTGGCTTCCTGGAGTTTTCCTGCCAATTCATGGGCTCCCTCGCGGGTATTGCAAAAAACAACAGCCATGTAAGGATTCATTTCTGTCAAATGGCGTACCAGCAATTTGAATTTGTGAGGAATGGTAGTATCGTATACCCTCTGTTCTACCGTAGAAGCTGCTGCTTTTTCTGCTACATCAATAAAAGCAGGATGGCGCATATATTTTCTAGCTAATCGTTTAGCTTCCTCTGGCATAGTGGCAGAGAACATAAGAATCTGACGTTTTTTTGGTGTTTCATCAATGAGAGCTTCTATATCTTCTCTAAATCCATTGGCCAGCATTTGGTCAGCTTCATCCAAAATAACGGTTTTCACATTAGAAAGATCCAAACTTTTCCGTCTGATATGATCTAAGAGTCGCCCTGGTGTACCAATAATCACATGGGGATCTCTTTTTAATTTTTGGAGCTGATTTTCAATGGTACGCCCGCCGATGATATCTGCTGCATCTACCCCAGACTTGATGGCTAATGGACGAAGCACATCAAAAACCTGTTTAGCCAATTCACGAGTAGGGGTCATGATCAGGATCTGGGTCATGGATTTTTCTGTTTCTACCCTTTGAATCACTGGCAACAGATAAGCCAATGTCTTACCTGTCCCTGTCTGAGAACGACCAATCAAATCTTTTCCTTTGAAAGCCTGTGGAATAGCCGCCTCTTGGATAGGAGTAGGCATCTTAATGCCTTGGGTCTTTAACATGTTTGTCAGTGTATCATTGACACCGAGTGCTTGAAATTTCATATATCCTCCTGCATTGCTTGTGTTTACTTCTATAGATTCTTTTATTATATCATACCCCTATCAAGAGTGCGGGATTCAGGCATGTAAAGTGAGGCATATGGAAAAAGGAAAGCATGTAAAAGCGCTACGCTACCATGTCTCATCCCTCTTCTTGCCCTTTCTGATTTAAAAGGCTTCCCAGGTCTGCATATCCTTCTTGTCCTAAAATTTCTTCTTTAGCAGCTGCACTAGCCAAATCATCGATAGCATAAAGAAGTGGTCCTTTCCCTTCATCAGGAGTAAATAGCATCAATACTTCCATGCCATCTTGTCCAGGAAAGAAATAAGTACGGCAGTACATAGGAAGACGCAGTCCCTTAGAATCATAAGTAATGAGACCGCCTGCTGTATACACATAGGCTTCATCGGTGCTTAGGCGGCGAAATGGTTCGATATGAGAGATATCGACAGTGACATCACTAGATGCCATAGGTCCTATGGCATTGACTGCCAATTCTTGCATGGTCATGGATATCTGATGCCGAAGAGGCGAATGGGGATTGAGCAGTGCCCGATTCATTCTAGTTAATAGTTGCCATACCTTTTCATCTCGATTGAGTTTAAAAAAGGGGCGCATAGCTTCCTCCATATTTTTAGGCATCTTGGTCCTAATGATGTATCCAGAAGAAAAACTCTGATTTTGAGGTAAAGTGACTTGCAGCTGGCCCATATGATAAACCACGTCCTGCCCCCAAAACGGAAGTACTTCATTCCCTTCTATTTCCTTATATACAAATCCCTTAGGCAGTGTTTTGGCAGCTAAAGTGGATATATTATAAGCAGATACAGTATGTCCTCCTCCCATCATTAGAAGAAATGCGAGAGCCCAATATTTCCATTTCATGGAAAACTCCTTTCTATTGTTGCAAACAGGAATCTGATCAGAATATAGATAGAAAATCTCTGAACTTCTTACCGATCATACTATCTATGATTCTCCTCTCCATCCCGTTTCATGCGGTACAGACCAAATAGCCATGGATCTTGTAATTGTTGTGCCGCACTGTGGCTACCATTGACTTCAATCAGATAATACCGATCTCCTTCCTTATAGAAAGTGGTAGAAATCCACATAGGAAAGGACAATCCTTTTTCATTGGTGATAATTACCCTAGCTTCCTGTCCCCAGCGATAAGAACCATCTTCATTTTTGATGGCTCTCCAAGGTACAAAAGTAAGAAGTTTGACCTGTAAGGAGGCATCCTTCTTTTCCTTAAGTACATTGTCTAACAGAGCTTGGAATTCTTCGGTTTGAATTTTAGGCATACCAAATAACGCAGTAGGTCTTTTCGCATCTTCTCGAAATGCATCTTTCCAAAAAGCAGCTGCTTTTTGATTCCCTCCATGAAAGAAATCTTCCTCCCTACCTTCCAGGATAAAAACGCCAGCACTATATGTGCCACGAACATCGGTCTTGCGAATCTGATACACATGAAGAGAATCATATGGATAAGGTGGTTTAGTAGGATATAAATTCATACCTGGTGGGACAGTCAATATGGACCACATAGCAGCCCTGGCTGTCTTGCCATACCCTTTTTTATGAGTAGCTGCTATCATCATAGGACCAATCTGACTTTCTGAACCATCCGTAACGGTGACTTCTTTTCCCAAATCAATGCGCCCTAGTCCATTAATATGTAATTCTTCTGCACCGCCTGCTAGCGCTCCCCCAAAAGTCAACGATAGGGCCATAGCAGCTATCAATAATTTACGCCACATAGAAACTCCTTTTTGTAATTATTGCTTTATTCTATTGTAGAAAATGAGCAGAAATAACGCAAGCTTTTCTTGATTTCTCTCCCTCTAGAGGAATATCCATGTATGTTAAAGTCCAAAAATCATATAACAACTCTCAATCACTTTCCTACTTTCATTTTTCTTGAAAGCTAAAGAATGACTACTTAATACTAGCTTTCCTCACAATAACTTCTTTGTTGTTTCTTCATAGCCATAAAAAAGAGGCTCTTTGTCAAATGT
>DJPC01000056.1:453-686 GCA_002439665.1 Dialister sp. UBA6422 | reverse complement strand
AGACAAAATAAAAACCATGACATCCATATTCGACATCATGGTTTTTATTTATAAAACATATACAATAGCGATTCAAGCTAAAGAGAAGTGATCAATCATTCTGCCTGATGCGCATCATCATTGTCATTGACAGGTTCTGCATTATGAACCACATTCAGCTTGCGATAACGAGACATGCCGGTACCAGCTGGAATGAGTTTGCCAATGATAACGTTTTCCTTAAGTCCAAGGAG
>DJPC01000056.1:169-422 GCA_002439665.1 Dialister sp. UBA6422 | reverse complement strand
GGATCTTCCTTACCCTTGATAGCCGCTTCTGTAAGAACGCGGGTAGTTTCCTGGAAGGAAGCAGCAGAGAGGAAGGAATCTGTTGCAAGAGCTGCCTTAGTCGTACCAAGAAGCAGGTTTTCTCCCAAAGCTTTCTTTCTGCCTTCGTCATCCAAACGTTCATTGGTAGCACGGAATGCTACGATATCCACAGTTTCTCCTGGAAGCCAGCCAGAATCTCCTGGATCGGTAATCTTAATCTTACGGAGCATCT
>DJPC01000056.1:0-140 GCA_002439665.1 Dialister sp. UBA6422 | reverse complement strand
ACAATGACTTCAATGTGCTTATCATTGATTTCTACGCCCTGGCTGCGGTAAACTTTCTGAACTTCTTTAACGATATAGTTCTGTGTAGCCTGTACACCCAAAACATCCAGAATATCGTGTGGATTTACGTTACCTTCGAA
>DJPC01000075.1 GCA_002439665.1 Dialister sp. UBA6422 | reverse complement strand
TCATGACCGCAGGCATGCATGACGCCAGGATTTCTAGAACAATAAGACTTGGTCAGATCAGCTTCCTGAATAGGAAGAGCATCAATATCTGCTCGAAGAGCCACTGTTTTTCCCGGATATTTCCCATGAATGACACCAATGCAACCAGTAATATCAGGGAAAGTAATGACTTCAATTCCCATCTTTTGTAGCTCTGACACAATATGCTTCGTCGTTTCTACTTCATGAAGTCCCAATTCTGGATGTTCATGGAAATGACGCCGCTCTCCCACAATATAATCTTTTTCTTCTAAAGCCAATTGTTTCGTATCAACCATTTTGGGAGTCTCCTTTCAAATAGTCATAAGCAAACTGAGCGAAAAGAGCCGCTCCTTTATATAAAATATCATCGTTGACGCAAAACTCTTTACTATGAAGCGGGTAAACCGTACCATCTGTTTCATCATGATAACCTAAGAAACAGAGAACAGAGGGAACCTTCTCCATAATCACCGCAAAATCTTCAGAAGCCATCTTCTGTTTCATAGACTGCCAAATAGAAGGTCCAAACAGCTCTACTACCGATTTCCTAGCCGTAACCCAAAGAGAGGCATCTCGATTGATAGCTGCTGGTTCACTGGTATCGATTGCCATATCCACCGTGCACCCCAAAGCCTCTGCCACGGAAGTAGCCAGTGCTTTCAGACGGAGTGGCGCTTCTTTGATTACCTCTGGTTCAAAAGTCCGAATAGTCCCTTTCATTGCCACTGTATCGGCTACAATATTAAACTGCTTTCCTGCATGAACGGTACCGATAGTAATGACCAAAGGATGCAGTGGATTGTTTTCACGGCTCACTAAAGTCTGTAAATTCATAATGATAGAGCTGGCAGCCACAATGGCATCCTTCCCCAAATGCGGCATGGATCCATGGGACGATACGCCATGTACGGTCAATGTGAAATCCGTGCAAGAAGACATTCTAGGTCCCGCCTCAATGCTGAATGTCCCTTTAGGAAGCTCATTCATCATATGCATCGCCATAGCACCGTCTACCCCAGTCAAGCAGCCTTTGTCCACATAATAATTGGCTCCATGCCCTGATTCCTCACCGGACTGAAATAAAAATTTCACAGTCCCAGAAAGTTCCTCTCTATGGTGGGCTAATAATTGGGCCGCACCAAGAAGCATAGAAGTATGGCAATCATGCCCGCAAGCATGCATCACTCCATCATAGGTAGAACAATAAGGCAAATCATTCTTTTCATGAATCGGAAGAGCATCGATATCGGCTCTAAGCAGGATGGTTTTTCCAGGGTAGGCCCCCTGAAGTGTCCCTATGAGACCATAATGGTCATCAAACCGAGTCACAGAAATGCCTGCTTTTTTTAATATATTTTCTATATATTCTGTGGTCTCCTTTTCCTTATAAGACAATTCTGGATACCGATGAATATGTCTACGATATGTCTGAATCACAGAAAGCATATCTTTAGCTTCTTGACTGAAGTTCATGGTAACTCCCTTCTATATAATAAATATACGAAAGATGTGCAAATGGAAATGAAGAATAAACGAAAAAATCCATCCATACCTCTTTACACCGACTCTTATTATACAACGATAAAAACAGATTGCTCATAAAATCACACATGGGCAATCTGTCTTTTATCAGATACATTAACCTGCGATATGAATCATTCCCCCAGGACCCAGTGGCAGATCCAGCATCACCCAAACAGCCAACAAAACAATCCAGCACACCGTGAAGGCGATGGAATAAGGAAGCATATTGGCAATGATCGTCCCCATGCCCGTATCTTTTTCATAGCGATGAACAAACCCTAAAATCAGTGGGAAATAATAGAACAAAGGAGACAATGGATTGGTAATAGAATCGCCGATACGATAAGCCACCTGTGTCACAGCTGGGTCGTAACCCAAAATCATCATCATAGGAACCATAACTGGTGCCAAAATAGCCCATTTAGCAGATGCAGAACCGATGAAAATATTCACAATACCAGATACAATCACAAGACCAATCACAAGAGGAACCCCAGTAAAATGGAGATCCTGCAATAAACCAGCCCCTTTGATAGCCAGTACAGCCCCTAAATTGGACCATGCAAAATAACTGGTAAACTGAGCGCAGAAGAAGCAAAGTAAAATATAAGAAGAAATATCCTTAAATGCCTGAGAAATATCAGCGAACATATCCTTATCGTTCTTATATTTTCCAGAAGCAAAACCATACACCGCACCAGGAATAAAAAGAAGAACCGTAACAGTCAAAATGATGCCTGTCATGAATGGAGATTTCCCATCCATAATGGACCCTGTCTTAGGATCTCCCAAAACTGGATAATCCCCCAGGCATAAGAAAACCAATACCGCAATACCGATCAAAGTGGCAATAACCGCTTTGTTGACTGCCGATTTCTTTTTAGGTGTAAGTTCCAAAGCCTCTTTATCCAGTACATACTTAGAAAGATCCTGACCTGCAAAACGAGGAGCCATGAAACGCTCTGTTACAAAAGTCCCCACCAAAGAAAGTAGAATACAAGAAACGACCAAGAAATAATAGTTAATAGCTGGAGAGCCAGTATAATTGGGATCAATCATACGAGCGGCGGCTTCTGTAAATCCATAAGCCAAAGAATCTGACATACCAATCATCATATTGGCACAGAA
>DJPC01000081.1 GCA_002439665.1 Dialister sp. UBA6422 | reverse complement strand
GATAGACTAGACCACCTACTGCAATAGCTGCCAAGGTGGCCAGGGTATTGCTATGAATGGCAAGATATGCCCCATGGTATACCCCCAGTACAGCCGCACCCATGACACCAGCTGCCACAAACAGTTTGACAGTGTGGATGATATCCATGGTGTAACGTTTGTATTTATAGAGGAAAATCAAATTCAAAATAGCAGCCACACCAAAGTCCGCATTGGTTGCCCAAGCGGCACCTAGTACGCCCCAAGCAGGGATAGCTGTGAGATTCCAAGATAAGAAAACCTTCACGCAAGCACTGGCCACCATGTTTAAGAATGGAATGGCCGTCTTCCCCATACCTTGAAGAACACCAGTAGTGACCTGCTGTACACCTAAGAGGAATACGCCAAAACTCATGACAGCGATACAAGGACCAGCATCTTTAGTGGCATAGAGCATATCGGAAATCGGTGTAGCAATAACGCACATACCAATAAAAGCTGGAATGGTAATGAGATTGGCAAGACGCATGGCCGTATCTGTACGAAGCATGACCACGTCATTCTTCTTCTGGGCCATGGCTTCAGAAATGACAGGTACCAAAGACGCTGCCAAAGAAGCTGTCACGATAGTTGGCATATTGACCAGTGCGGTCGCCATACCAGTCAAATAGCCAAAGAGAGTGGTCGCTTCTTCTACCGCAAAGCCAGCCACTTCCAAACGACGCGGTACGATCAGTAAGTCAATATTAGAAACAATAGGCAGCATAATATTAGCCAATGATACAGGAATGGCTAATATCAAAAGTCTCTTGATAATGGACATAGCGCTTTGGGGCTTAATAGAATGATCCTGGCTAGCAGCCAATTCTTTTCTCCAATTTCTAGTCATATACCAGAAAGCGATCAGTACCACAATACCCATGAATGCACCAGGAGCAGCACCTAACGTAGCGCCAGCAGCACCAAATTCCAAACCATATGGAAGGAGCACCACCGCAAAGGCAATCATGGTCACTACGCGGACCACCTGTTCCAAAATCTGTGATACCGCTGTAGGTGTCATGAGTTGTAACCCCTGGAAATACCCACGCAAAGTAGCCAAAAGGGTCGCGCAGAATACAGCAGGAGACAAAGCCAAAAGAGACCAGTAAGCTCTTTCATCACGCACAATCCCCGTATCTACCAGCCATTGGGCACCAAAGAAAAGGAGTCCACTGAAAAATACCCCTGTCATAATGAGAGCAATCATGGAAATGCGGAATACTTTTTGTCCACCAAAATAGTCATTCACCGCATTACGTTCTGCTACCATGATGGAAATAGCCACAGGAAGACCAGCAGAAGAGACAGATAGACATAAGAGGTAAATCGGATAGGCCATCTGATACAGTCCAATGCCTTCTCCACCTAAAAGTCTAGATAAGTAAATACGGCTAAAAGCACCAATAAACTTGACAATGATCCCCGCTACAGTGAGAATCAATGCCCCTTGAATAAACGAATTCTTTTTCATACATCACCTTATGTTAAAAAATAGGGATTAGCACATAGGGATTAGAACATCACAATCCTCATTTTGTGATCGTTGCTGGTGGTTAGGCCAACAATTCACAACAACGACTAATCCCTTTTTTACCAATAAAAAGGTAAATCAATACATAGTTACTATATAGTGATATCAGATTTATTGAAAAATGTAAAGTCCTAAGAGGAAAATGTTGATAATTGCTGGTTATTGGTTGCTAGTTGTCTGTTGCTAGTTAATGGTTGTTTGATTCTCTATAGCTAGCGCCTCCAAACAAATGCATGCCATAGATGCCAAATGTATTTTTAAGTCCTATCTTTGCCATAATCACTTAAAAGAATCATAGTTTACGGTTTTAGAGTCACAGGTTGGGACCTCCTTTTAAATCTTATGATATGAAACCTTGCATGGATAAGTGGATACCCATAAGCAGAGCCAGTAAACCAACAACTAGCAACAAGCAACCATTATTTCCTTGCTTCCTGTACTTCTTTCAGCAATTCATCTACAAAGCTTTCCATCCATTTCATCATATCCCCACGAAGGATTTCCTTTTTAATTCTAATTTTGGCTGGATGCCCTGGTAAAAAGCGAAGGTAAGGCGTCCACGTCTTAGGTAATGCATTGGGATCCCATCCTTTCATGAAGCTTTCATCCGCCCAGGTAATCAGGATAGACTGCCCTTCATCCAAAATACTCCCAATGCCCAATTGTTTAGCTTTCACACGAATTTTTGAGATACGGAATAGCTTTTCCGCCGGAATGGTAGGATTTCCAAAACGATCCACCACTTCATCCAGCAAATCATCCAGGTCTTTTTCATTATCCACCGATGCCAGGCGGCGATAAATCTCCATTTTGGACTCTTCATTGGCAATGTAAGCACTATCCAAATACGCATCTTGTCTAAACTCAATGGTGGTATTGGGTAATTTCTTGGGCAGTGTCCGGTGTTCACGAATGGCGCGCAGTCTTTCCACCGCTTCTTCTAGCATGGAACAGTAGGTCGCAAATCCGATGGAGGCAATATTGCCATGTTGGGCTGAGCCTAAAAGATTGCCAGCTCCTCGGATCTCCAAATCCCTCATAGCCACTTTAAATCCGCTTCCCAGTTCTGTAAATTCCCGTATGGTATCCAGTCTTTTTTCTGCCACTTCGGAAAGTACTTTCCCCTTACGATAGAAGAACCAAGCTCTTGCTATTTTTTCTGACCGGCCCACTCTCCCTCGCATCTGATAAATCTGAGAAAGGCCCATCCGATCTGCATCATACACAAGCATGGTATTGGCATTGGGCTGGTCTAGTCCATT
>DJPC01000007.1:488-17191 GCA_002439665.1 Dialister sp. UBA6422 | reverse complement strand
GGATGTCCTGCGGTACCTTGGGGTTCTCCATCGTCACTGGATTTTTCTAAAATTTGTTTGGTGCCTAGGCGCCAAGCGTAACAGTTGTGGGTGGCGTCTTTGTATTTCTTGCGAAAAAAAGCCAGTTGTTCTTGGGCTTCTTCTTCAGAAGTGACAGGAATGATATGGGCAATGAAAATGGACTTTTTGATTTCTATTTCATTGGCAAATGTTTCGGCGGGAGCAGAATAGGGAATGAGCATGGCAATCTCCTTTGGCATTTTTTAATATGCTTTCATGTAGAATAGTAGTGATTAGCCTTTTAGGCAGGATGTTATTATTGCAGATTTCGTTTGATTTATCATATGTCTTGGTCGTTTTATGTGAGAAAGGTAATGAAGCAGAATCATCATCTTCTATCATGATTATACCATGATTGCAGGGGAGCAAAGGGTATGAACGAATTTCTCCATACCTTTGGATAGAGGATGATTTTTGAGACAAAAAATGGTCTGGCTGATGGAAATATCTGGAGTAGGCAAAGGATAGAAGTCTACTGTCTTTGAAGCATCTGTTTCTTTTTGGTCAATAAGAATGGCGATAGCCAGTCCTTCTCTGGCCAAATGGAGAGAAGAGATACGGGTATCAACGGAGTAGAGAATATGGGGGTGTATGTGCCATGTGGCAGTGAGGGAGCGGAAAATATCTTCGGAGCTGCGGCTCACAGCAATGGGGCAATGGGATAGAAGTGAGGGGATATCTTCTTTGGCCTGGGTAAAAGATTTGGGGATGGCTGCCAATAGAGAAGAGGGGGTTTCTTTGAGTATAGTGAATTGAGAGGGATCTGGAAGTGGTGCATTGGCGATACCGATTTCAGAACGGCCTTGTCTTACGTCCTCTACGAGTGTCAGATGATAAGATTCGCGGATGCGGAAGCATAAGTCGGGATACTTTTGGTGAAAAGGGGGAAGAATATTTGAAATGAGCCAAGATGCATAGGATGGAGCAATGCTAATTCTAAGGGTTCCAGAAAGTCCAGCAGATAGGGCAGCCAGTTCTGCTTGGGTGTGGTCTTCCATATCACAGATTTGTTTTGCTTGGCGATATACGATCCATCCTGCTTCGGTAAGAGTTAAACTATGGCTGCCGCGCCTAGGTTCGATCAGAGCAGAACCATATTCTTTTTCCAGGATTTGCAGCTGCCTGGTCAGGGCTGGTTGAGCGATATGGTATTTCCTGGCGGCTTTATTGAATCCGCCGCTTTCCACAATGGCAATAAAATGACGGAGGAATTCAGTGTTCATAGGTCTCCTTTCTGCTATTACGGCTTTATGCAAGTAAGTATGAAAATGACTTCGCGAACAATTACAAGGTTCGCAAGGTTTTAAAGGATTCTTAGATATATCGAATGTGCCAAGAGGTAGAAAGATAGGAAGATAAAGAAGAATCCTCAGGACCGTTAGCACTTTGAAAGATCTGGATAACTTATATAAAATATGAATAAGTATTGTATGATATTTTTATTTCTATGATAAGTATAAATCGGATATACTATATGACACAAGAAAATATAAGTGACAAGTGATTGATATTTTGATTCTGATGACTACTTGATCAATGACTCGCCATTTGCTATCTGTATTTTACGTGAAACATGGTAGATCATACATAAAGGAGAAGGTTATGGACGCTATATTGCAAGGATTATCTGGTATTTTTGAAGTGGTGCTTATTGCTGGGCTAGGCTTTTTCTTGAACAAAAAAGGTTGGTTTTGGGACAATGCGGGGAAGGACTTGACAAAGCTTACTATGACAGTGGCGCTGCCGCCGCTTATGGTGTATTCTTTATATTCCAATTTTACCCATGATGAATTGATACGGACAGCACCGGATATGATCTTACCTTTCATTTCGATTTTTATAGCTTATCTAGTAGGACGTGTCTGGGCTGCTATACTTCATATCCGTAAAGGACGAAAAGGTATTTTTATTTGTACTTGCTGTATAGCCAATGCCATTTTTATTGGACTTCCTGTCAATGTGGCTTTGTTTGGCGAATCTAGTGTGCCTTCCTGTATGCTCTATTATATTGCCAATACCGCTATGTTCTGGGGATTGGGTGCCTATCTTATTGTGAAGGATGCAGGAGGAGATCGTCATTTTACGTTGAAAGAAATGTTGCTCAAGCTTCGGACACCCCCGCTCATGGGATTTTTGACAGGCGTGGTTCTTCTCCTTTTGAATATTCCGATTCCCCATTTTGCTCTGACTGCCATGAAGTATGTAGGAGGAATGGCGACACCTATGGCGCTCATCGTCATTGGTATGCAGATGAGCCAGATTCCCCTTTCTTCTATTCATTTTGATAAAGAATTAGTAGGAGCCATGGCAGGTAGATTTATTTTATCACCCCTTTGCTTATTCCTGATTTTGCCCTTTGTCCCGGTTTCTGAGATGTCTTCTAAGGTATTTTTATTGCAAGCCGGTATGCCTGCGATGACGAACATGACTATTTTGGCTTACTCTGTGGGAGCCGATGCAGAATATTCTACCATGATTAATTGCGTGTCTTTGGCACTTGGCATTTTCTTTATTCCTTTCTATATGTTTCTTTTGAATTAAGAGCTTTGTATTCATTGAGAGGCTTAAGTGGTAGGGAAGAATCAATGGCCTTTTGCTATGGGATTTAAAGTGATCACCTACCCCATGACGATCGCACGGAAAGGAGAATTTCTGATGAAAAGAAATATTTTACCTGCCTTCTGGAAAACATCTCAATGGAAAGTGCTTTTAGGGGTGAATGGACAGGATGGATCTCCTTCTTTTATGTGGGCGTCTTGGTATGGTTTATATGAAAATTGTCAAATTTACTTGCTCTTAGATAGGAAGAGTTTGGCGCTGCATGACTTAAAGAGGCAAAAAAGTTTTACTGTTCATCCCCTGACCAAAAAATGGTTCCCTTTATTGGAAGAGGATATGAATGAGAAAAAGGAAGCTCACCTTTTATCTTTGCTTCATGTGGAACAGTCTTTGCATCTTCATGCACCAGTTATAGAAGAAGCACCTCTATGTTTTGAGTGTGAATTACAAGATATGGCTTTTGGAAAAGAACAGGTCTATCTCAAGGGAAATTTGCTTCATATATTGGCTGAGGATTCGATTTTAGTGGATGGGAAAATAGATCCGTCTTTATTTCAGCCCTTATGTGAAGAGGAAGTACAGATATTATCTCATGCACCGCTTCCTTGGTGGAAACGATGGTTTGGAAAATGGGTAGGATAAAACAGATTAGGAACTAAGGAGACTTAATTCCTAATCTGTTTTCGTCTGTAGTATAATAAATGACACATATTTACCTGTAAAAGTAGATGACGCCAGTGATTATTGTGGTGGATGTGAAAGATAGGATGAAAGGAAATCGTATGACTTTTAGAAAACGGAAGGGTTCGTTTATTGTATCTTTATTTTATTTGATAGCTCAATATTGGAAATCCAAGGAGAAGAAAAGCGCCTATTTGTACCTAGTAGGGATACTCCTTTTGACTATAGCGGCGGTATATATGACGCTGCTACTTAATGATTGGTTCAATGAGTTTTACAGTGCGCTGCAGAATTATGATCAAGATGCGGTCTATCATGGATTATTGAAATTTACAGGGTTAGCCTTCGCGTATATTGCATTTTCTGTGTATTCCTATTATCTGCAGCAAACCTTAGCTCTTCGCTGGCGGCAATGGATGACCAGGGAATATCTTGCCAGGTGGACTTCTCATGATATGTATTATCGGATGGAAATGTTTTCTAAAGGGAATGCAGATAATCCTGACCAGCGTATTTCTGAAGATATCCAATTGTTTACTACACAAACACTTTCTTTTATGGCAGGACTTCTCAAGGCGATCACTACGATCTTTTGCTTTATTTTTATTCTATGGAATTTATCAGAACCGCTGACTTTTACCTGGCAAGGAAACGAATATCACGTGTATGGCTATTTGGTATGGACAGCGCTGGCCTATTCTATCATAGGGACTTGGATTACTCATCAAGTAGGATATAAATTAGTGGCCTTGAATTTTGTACAGCAAAAGCTGGAAGCTAACTTTCGTTATGCCATGGTGCGGCTTCGTGAGACTGCAGAAAGTGTGGCTTTTTATGAAGGGGCACAGCGGGAAAATGGCATTTTAGAAAATCGATTTCAAAAGCTCGTAGGAAATACCATTTATATCATTAAAAAACAGAAACAGCTTTCCTGGCTGACCAATTCTTATGGACAGATTGCTATTATATTTCCCTTTGTGGTGGCTGCTCCTAGGTACTTATCCAAAAGTATCTCTCTAGGAGGACTCATGCAGGTGGCCAATTGTTTTGGCAAAGTACAAGAATCCATGTCTTATTTTGTGGATGTGTACTCCTCTTTGGCGGCCTGGCAGTCTTGCGTGCAGCGACTTCTTACTTTTGATGAACACATGGAAAAACTTTTACAAGAAACAGAGGAAGAGGAGAGGCAGCTCAAACGGGAAGAAAAAGAAAATGCACTCATCCTTTCTGATGTGGAAATCGGACTTCCTACTGGGAAAGTCCTGTTATCCCATATGAATATAGATGTTCACCCAGGAGATACGGTGATCATTAAAGGATCATCGGGAAAAGGGAAATCTACCCTTCTTCGTACTTTGGCAGGGTTTTGGCCTTATGCGAAGGGCCACATGGTGCTTCCTAAAAGGGAAGAAACCATGTTTATTCCGCAAAGACCCTATATGCCTATGGGAACGTTGCTAGAAGCAGCCGCCTATCCAGAGTCACATGTTTCACGTGAAACATTGGAACCTTTGCTGGATAGTTGCCATCTATCGCATTTGAAAGATATGCTAGAAAAAGAGGGGGATTGGAGTCATATTTTATCCCTAGGGGAACAACAGAAATTGGCTTTTGTGCGAATTTTTCTAAAGAAACCGAAATGGGTTTTTCTAGATGAAGCCACCTCTGCTATGGATGAAGAAACAGAAAATAACCTATATGGCAAGCTTGTTGCCACGCCGGGCATCACTGTGATCAGTGTAGGTCATCGGTCTACACTGGATAAGTGGCATAGTCGGTCCATTATGTTATAAGAAATAGATGATCAGTGATGATTGCTGCATTGCTGGCTGCATATAAAAGAGTGCTTTCTTATGCATGTATCCTTTTTTGCGTTATTATTTACATCATGACATCATGTGATTGTGAACACAGTGTAGCTGTTTATCTTGACAAATACTGGTTAACCCGAGTACACTAAAAAATATAAAGCCGAAGCATGAGGGCTTCGGCTATTTTTATGGTTTAAATGTTAATTAAATAAAAAATAATTGTTTACAATATAAAAGTGGAATTATATTTTTTGACAGTTGGGAAGACCACATAACCAACTATCAACCATATATAGAAAAGGGGTTATTCTATGTTGTACAGCGTAAAAATGAGATCTAGTTTGGGAGGAATTCATGGAGAAGGGGGACGTCATATTTCTGGGGCAGAACGGATAGTACCAGAAGAGGATATGGAAGAAAGTGTTCTTTCCATGTTACGACGAGCTAGGATGCATGAACGGGGAGAGGCGGATTTTATTCAGATCAAAGTGGAGAAAGTAAGACCTGCCTCGATTCAATATTGTCCTCTGATTCCTATCTATCAAAGACATGTGACTTCTAAAGAAGAAGGTCGGGCGGTGGCCAAACAGGAATTGCTACGCATTGGTGTCAGTGAAGTGGCTGTGACAAATGGTTTTGCTGCTTTGGAATCTTTGGATGACAGCATGCGTGGTGCCATCGTCATGGATGCATTGACTGGAAAGCGGCTAGATGAGAGAAAAGAACGAGGAATTCGTTGTAGCAATATGGATTGTGAAAACGTGGCATCCTATGAATCTCAAATGCAAAAGAAGGGATTAGGAGGAGATCATCCTAGAGAAGCCTTGGTGCTAGCATCCAAAGTAGCGTATGGTCCAGGTACGGTAGCAGAACTTTGCTGGTCTGATGACCCTGATTATGTAACAGGCTACGTGGGTTCTAAAAAATATGGGTACGGTCGCATTACGATTATGAAAGATCAAGGAGATCCTGTGGGCGGACGCGTATTCTTTGTGGCCCATGGTACTGACATCAAAGCCTATGAAGACTATATGCAAAATCAGACCGTATTAGTTAGGAGTGAGGAGAACATATGAAGCTTAATGATATTCCATCGGTATTGCAGGCTATAGGAAAAGAAAACCGTTTTCGCCAAGTAGCAGACCTTCGGATGGTTACAGCATCGAAAGGCATTGACCGAACGGGGAAGGAATATATTGTTTTTAATTCCAATGATTACTTAGGTATGACCCACGAGGCAGAAGTGATGGAAGCAGCCAAAGAGGCTATTGCCTATGGGACGGGTTCCGGCGGAGCGCGTCTCACCTCTGGAGCCGTATTTGAATTATCCGATTTAGAAAAAGAATTGGCTACTTTCAAACATGCTGAAGAAGCAGTGATTTTCAATACAGGCTATATGACGAATCTGGGCGTGCTTTATGGGTTGGCAGATAAAAAGGATGTCATTTTTTCTGATGCCTTAAATCATGCCAGTATCGTAGATGGTTGTCGGATTTCTAGAGCCCGCGTGGTCGTATACAATCATTCTGATATGGCACATTTAGAAAAACTTTTGGTAGAAACTCCTTGTGAGGGACAGCGATTTATCGTGACTGATGGTGTTTTTTCCATGGATGGCGATGTAGCACCTTTACCAGATTTATTAAGGCTTAAAAAGGAATACGAGGCTTGTCTTATTGTAGATGATGCCCATGGTGTAGGTGTCATTGGAGAGACTGGAAGAGGGAGCGGTGAATATTTTCATACCACAGGTATTGACGTACAGGTAGGTACCCTTTCTAAATCTTTGGGCGCCGAAGGAGGATATGCAGCTACCTCTCATGAGATAGCTGCCTATTTGAGAAATACGTCTCGTCCCTTTATTTTTTCTACTTCCATTTCAGCCGTTACGGGAGCGGCTGCTTTGGCGGCTCTTCGATTATTAGAAGCACATCCAGACATATACATGGGAAGATTACGGAGAAATACATCCTATATGAAGAAAAAACTACAAGAGGCAGGTATTCCTTTTCTACCAGGGGATACATCTATTATTCCGATTGTAATGGGAGATGAGAAAAAAACCTTGGCATATGCCAAGGTTTGCCGAGAGGATGGGATCCTTCTTTCTGCGATCCGGCCGCCTACAGTACCCAAAGGGACTAGCCGCATCCGGCTCACTGTCACTGCAGCACACACACTGGCAGAGCTGGATTTGGCAGCAGAAGTGATGAAGAAACATTGGGGCTAGTGACTGGGATTGGGACAATGCTGTTAAGTAAAGCAAAATATGGGATGATTTCTTTGGACATAAAAGCCCTAAGTTCTGGCTGCTCATCCCTCATTTCTCTTTAAAAGTTACCTATTCAACGAAAGGAACCCATTATGAATAGCCCTATAACAAAGGAAAGAAAACTGATTGTGGATTGTACAGAGACAGCACTTTTGGCTGGGCTTATTGCTATTTCGGGCACTTTTCGTATTCCTGGGATTGTGCCAGGTACGGAATTTCAACTCTCTGCGCCCATTGCGGTTGCTATTTGTGGAGTCTTTGGCTTTAAGAAGTATATCACCGCTGGCATTTTGGCTTCTCTCATCGGCTTAGGAATGGGGACAGCTACTGTGCTGAATGTGGCTATTCAGATGGCTTTTCGCTTAGGGGTGGGGGCTTTCTGGATGCTTACTGGTTCCAATCGTTTCTTTTATATTTTCTCTGGTCCTTTTGGTACTATATTGGCTCGGGTGTTGATGTATTTTCTTTTGGGAAAAGGTCTTACTCTCATGCTTATAGCCGCTGCTCCAGGGATGGCTTTCACGGCGATTACAGCGTGGATATTTGGGCGTCTATTTCATCGGTGCAAAATAAGTATGTAAAAATGGGAGAAAAGATTCTTATTTTACTGATATCAAATTCTAAACCAAATAAAATACCGCTAGCAGTGAGGTTATAAAGAGGATGACATATCTCTTTATACCTTTATACTAGCGGTATTTTATTTGGTTATATTATTAAATTTAGTAGAGCACAGTAGAATAATCATTTTTTCTATTGCTACTCTAACTTTGTTAAAGTAGCAGAATTGCTAGAACCATATTCTATACCGATACCCTTATGTCCCAATCATTTCACTTCCTGAATGATTGGTAGGATCATAGGACGGCGTTTGGTACGATCATAGAAATATTTGCTTAATGTATCACGCACTTGGGTTTTGATGGCGTTCCATTCTGTCACATTGCCTGCTTCGCAGCGGTCAAGAACGGATTCGATGCGTTCTCTGGCTTCTGTTAAAAGGGCTTCACTGTCACGGACATAGACAAAACCGCGGGATACGATATCTGGACCAGCAAGGACTTGATTGCTTCCCTTTTCTAGGGCAATCACAACGATAACTACACCATCCTGGGCCAGCTGCTGGCGGTCGCGGATTACAATATTTCCTACATCACCTACACCCAAGCCATCTACGAAAACAGGACCTGCCTGGACACGCTGCGGATTGATCTTTCCGCTTCGATTGGTGAATTCAAAAATAGTTCCGTTTTCACCAATTAAAATATTTTGTTTCTTCACGCCCAGACTTTCAGCCAGTTCTGCATGACTGCAGAGCATGCGGTGTTCGCCGTGGACAGGGACAAAGAACTTCGGACGAACCAGGGAAAGCATGGTCTTCAGATCTTCCTGAGAACCATGACCGGATACGTGTACCCTTGTGGTGGTACTGGTTACTACATGAGCACCTAGGCGCATCAAATTATCAATGGTGCGGCCTACGCTGGTTTCATTTCCTGGAATCGGAGAAGCAGAAATAATTACGGTATCTCCTGCGTGGATTTGTACTTGACGGTGACTGCCATCAGCCATGCGAGAGAGGCCTGCCATAGGTTCTCCCTGGCTTCCAGTGGTTAGGATGCACAGGCGATCATCTCGGTAACGCCCCAATTCTTCTGGCTCGATAAAAGTACCTTCAGGCGCTTTGAGATAGCCCATTTCTAAGGCAATGCCTACTACATTGACCATAGAACGGCCAAAGACGCAGACTTTTCTTTTATGAGCGACTGCTGCATCTACGGCCATTTGAATGCGGGATACGTTGGAAGCAAAGGTGGCCAAAATGATACGACCTCTTGCTTCCCCATAAGCTGCCATAAGAGACTTTCCTACTACGGCCTCAGAAGGGGTGTAGCCAGGATTTTGGGCATTGGTGGAATCAGCGCAAAGGACAAGGACGCCTCTGTGGCCCAATTCTGCCAATTTGTACATATCAGTCAGTTCACCATCTACAGGGGAGTGGTCAAATTTGAAATCCCCGGTGTGAACGATGGTACCGACTGGTGTGCGCAAATAGATGCCGCAAGAATCTGGAATGGAATGACATACGTGGAAGAATCCGAATTTGAACAAACCGGCTTTGAATTCGTCGCCGGATTTGACCACGTGTAAATCATAATTGGTGATATGAGCTTCTTTCAGCTTACCTTCAATGAGTCCGCATGTGAGCCGGGTAGCGTAAACCGGTGCGGAAACTTCACGAAGCAGGTAAGAAAGGGACCCGATATGGTCTTCATGACCATGGGTAATCAAGATCGCTTTGATCTTATCCTTATTTTCAATGAGATAACTAAAATCAGGGATAACAATATCGATCCCTAGCATATCTTCTTCCGGGAATGCCATGCCTGCATCAATTACGATAATTTCGTCGCCGTAACGGAAAACAGTCATATTTTTCCCGATTTCCCCAAGACCTCCCAGGGGAATAATCTGTAATCTAGCTTTTGCCAAGATTATCAAACCTCCTATTCAATTGTAAGTATTTTTGAAAATATATCAGTATGTTATATGTCAAAAATAAAAAAGCCGTTCAATAGTCGCTCCGATTATTATAACACAAGGTTTCCATGGTAGGGGAAATATTTTTCTCTATAAAGATATATCATGGAATAGGTAGTGTATATCTGATAAACCAGTGACATATTTATGTGTTTCCTATGGAAATAAGAGGCTGTCCATTATTTTTTATATATCCATTTTATTTTTGCAGAAAAGGATGGGATGTTTTATGCTTGAGTCTTCTTTTCTTATTACATACTTCATACTACGCATTCTTTCTCTCTTATGTTAGAATAAATAAAATATTCTATGAGTAAAAACAAAGGAGTGACATATGAATCATTTTAAAGCAGGCGATACCAATGCCGTGGTGTTAGCTGGCATGTGTACCGCTTTGGCAGTAGTTCTTTCCATGGTGGGATTTTACGTACCTGTGATTTCCATCATTGGACTTTTGGCATTGCCGCTTCCGATTGCCTATTTAGGGATCCGAGAAGGAGTCAAGTGGTCCATCATTGCTACTAGCGGTGTTATGATTTTAAATTCAGCCTTTTTTGGCATTACCATGGCATTTTACTTGACTGTTATGTTTGGTGTCACTGGGATTGCTATGGCCTATTGTTATGAAAAACAATATTCTGTGATTAAAACATTTGCCCTCATTGTGACAGTGATGTTTATTTCATTGGCTCTTAATGCCATCTTTTCTGTGCTGCTCATGGGAATTTCATGGAGTGAGCTCAATGGTAATATGCTGAACCAAATGAAAGACATGTCTAAAGAGATGTCGACCATGATGTATTCCGGTGAACAGTTGGATCAGGTCAATGAACAAACAGATGCTATGTTTGCTACTATGAAGAAACTCTTACCGAGTGCTATTTTGGTAGCTCCTATGGTACTGGCATGGGGCTGCATGGCCATGGAAAAGAAAGTTTTGGAACGCTTGGGAGTCAAAGGTATTCCCCAGTTTCCGCCACTGGATCACTGGCATTTTCCTCGTGTTTTTCTTGTGCTCTTCCTCCTGGCGATTGGTGTCCAGTTCCTTCCCATCGATGAACAATATAAAGATTTAGCCTATAATGCAGGTGCTTTATGTTATTTTGTCCTTTGGGTACAAGGCATTGCGACTCTTTGGTGGCTTCCTCATCGGTATCCTGTGCTTCGCAGATTCCGTGTGATTCTTCTTTTGATTTCTATTTGGATTCCGATGTTGCAGTTATTTACCGTTTATTTAGGAATTTCTGATATGGCATTAAATTATCGAAAGAAGAGAAATTTTGAATGATTAGGGCAGATGACGGTGAATCATCTATCGCTAGCTATGCAAACTATATTTGCAATAATTCCTTGTTTCGAGTACGATAGAGACAAGTCAATGGTTTTAATAGTTACCATGACTATGGGGATGGGAAGATAAGGATTAGAATTTGATTTTCTAAATTCCTTGGTGTAACTACTAGTGAGACACTGATGGATATAGTAAGAAGGATAAGAGTCTAGCATAACCATCTGGATTCTTTCCTATTCGCTGCATAAATCAATGTCTCACTAGATAAGGAGAGTAATGATGCTCAGTGATATTTGGGTATATAAAAAGACATCCCGGATTCTCCTGGCACTGCTAATTATAGGAGTGCTGATGCTGGCCACACAAAATTGGCAGCTGGGATTTTTGTTCTTTATTATTGTGACTGGTTTTGTGGTTTACGTGAAGCGCTGCGACCTATACCAGGAAAAGAAACTCATGCAGTATTTAGATGATCTTTCCTCTGGTGTATCAGCTGGATCTGTCTATGCAGTCAAAAATCTACCTGTGGGAATCTCCATGATGGATGAAAAGAAAGAACTGGTTTGGGCCAATGATGTATTTCGCGGATGGATTGGCCAAGATGCCCATGAAGGGGTGCGCTTTCAAGATTTAGTGACAGGTCAGAAAATCTCTAAAATCTGGGGGAAAACGGGTTGGTTTGATTGTCATGCAGGGGGTACATATTTCCGGGTATTTCACAAATTCTTAGCCCCTGGAGAAGAAAATACTGCTCCTTTCATGGTTTTTTACTTTATGGATCGCACCGATGTAGAAGTGGCTGTGAAAGAATGTAATGAAGCTCGTCCTGTATTTTGCCTCATACGTATCGATAATGTGTCAGAAGTCACAACCGATATGACCGATGTAGAACGTTCGGCGCTCTTATCTGATGTAACAGAAAAGGTGCTGCAGAGCTTTAGTGAAAAAGAGGGGTTCATAAAACAATACTCTACCACTGACTTTGTGGCTTGCATTTCCCACAAAGCGCTGCAGGATATGATGCAAACCAATTTTGAAATTTTAGATGCCGTGCGTGCTATTCGTACAGTGAATCGCATACCGGTTACGCTTTCCATTGGGGTCGTGCAAAGCGAAGATTCTTTTGCCAAACAATTTGAAGAAGCACAAGTGTCCCTGGACTTGGCACTAGGTCGTGGCGGCGATCAGGCCATTGTAAGAATTGGCAAAGAAGTGAAAGCCTTTGGTGGCAAGTCACCGACTTCTGTAAGTTCCACTCGAGTGAGAGTCCGTGTGGTGGCCCAGGCGCTGAAAGAAATCATCGAAGATGCAGATACTGTATTGGTTATGGGACATAACCATGAAGATTTTGATGCCCTAGGAGCGGCCGTAGGGGTGACCCATTTGGCACGGTCATCCCATGTGGAGACCCATATCGTTCTTTCTAAAGAGCGGGAAACTTGTAAGAAGATGGTCGAAACTATAGAAGGAAGCGGCGCAGCAGAAGGACTTCTTATTGATGAAAATGAAGCCAAAGGTCTTATGACTGATAAAACGGTGGTCGTGGTGGTAGATACCCATATTCCAGCGTTGGTAGCTGCACCGGAAGTACTGAAGAAAGCCAAGAAAAAAGTGGTCATTGATCACCATCGCCGGGCTGCTTCTATCATTCAGCAACCACTTTTGACTTATATGGAACCTTCTGCATCATCGGCTTCTGAATTGGTGACAGAATTGGTGCAATACTATAACGGCAGTGAAGAGATGAATGAACTAGAAGCATCGTGCTTATATGCTGGGATCGTAGTAGATACGAAGAACTTTGCCGTGCAGACCAGTGTTAGAACTTTTGATGCTGCCAGCTTCCTTCGTCGCTGCGGTGCTGATACCAAATTGGTATCTCGACTTTTTGCAGAAGATATTCATTTCATCAAAGCTAAAGCAGAAATTTTAGCGCATATGAAACTGGTTGATGGGTATATTGCCATTGCAGAATGTCCTGATGGTATAGAAGATGCCCAGGTGCTAGCTGGTCAGCTGGCTGATTATTTGGTGACAGTAAAGGAAATTCGAGTGAGCTTCCTATACTATCACACTGATACAGGACTCTGTCTCTCCGCCCGTTCTGACGGCTCTGTCAATGTACAAGTTGTCATGGAAGCTATTGGTGGCGGTGGCCATTTGACCGTAGCCGGAGCACAATTGGGCAAAGATGGAAATAAAGAAGAAACGGAAAAAGCTATTTTAGCTAAAGTCCGTGAGCAAGTAGAGGAGGAAAAAGAATGAAAGTTGTATTGTTGCAAGATGTGAAAAAAATGGGCAAAAAAGGGGATGTAGTAGAAGTAGCTGATGCATATGGCCGCAATGTACTCATCCGTAAAGGACTTGGCGTAGAAGGAACCAAAGCCAATCTGAATACCGCATCCCAGCGGCAGGAGTCCAAAGTATTTAAGGACAAAGTAGCTGCGGATGAAGCAGTCATCATGGCAGCTCAGCTGAAAACTGTCAAAGTGGTTATCAAAGTACAAAGCGGGGAAGATGGAAGAATTTTCGGCTCTGTAACAGGCAAAGATATCAGTGAAGCTTTGGAAAAACAGTATAAATTTAAATTGGAAAAGAAGAACATCAAACTGAAAGCACCGATCAAAACAGTGGGTGAATATGATGTAGAAGTGTGGGTTCATCAGCAAGTGACCAGTACAGTCCATGTTTCTGTTGTTGCTGAATAATTTTATTCCATTTAAAAAGCCAGCCCAGCGGCTGGCTTTTTGCATGGAATAAAATGTTAGAAACATTCGTGTAAAGATAGTGTTTGTGATACAATGGACAACAATGACTAAAAAAAGGGAAAGCTATTCATTATTTTTTTGGGGGGGGACAACGCCTCATTTTTGTAAACATATAAATGAGGAAACCTATGGAAAAAAAGCAATATATAGGTAAAGAAAATCGGGTAAAGTCATTGGATCGTATTGTGAACACATTGATAGCCCTGAATCAAGCCACTACGCTTGAAAAAGCATATCAGATATTACATAAAGTGATGGAAGCTATTGGTCAATACACCCAAGCAGATCGGGCATATATTTTTGAAGTACAAGAGCGGGCGGATATATTTACCAATACCGTGGAATGGTGCAACGAAGGCGTAGCTTCGCAAAAAGATGGATTGCAGAGGGTGCATGCGGGAGAAATTCCCTATTGGTATCAGGAATTTTTAGAAGGAAAGAGTGTCGTGATTTCTGATATGGAAAACGTGCGGCTCACTATGCCTCATGAATATGTCATCCTTCATGCGCAGCATGTGCGTTCTGTCATTGAATTTCCCTTTACTTTTGGGACCACACTCTATGGGTTTGTAGGCGTGGATAATTCGGATGTATCACAGCTAGAAGAATTTACTGGTTTGATGCGTTTAGTCAGTGGTTACCTGGGGGCAGCCAAGCAAAATTTCATCATCCATAACAAGCTGGAAAATAAAAAACAGGAAATCAAAGAAAACAAAAAAGAACTGGCTGAAGATAGGCTTCTTTTGGAAATACTCAGTCAGGATTATACCAGTGTGTATTTGCTCAATATGAATACTGGAAAATTCCGGCCCTTGAAATTAAGTGTGGTGGCCAATTTCTATCAGATGAAACGGGTACGGGTTGATGAGGAATTTGATTTTATTTCTAATATGAATGCCTATGCCGATGCTTTTGTGACCAGTGACAAAGCAGCATTTAAGAAATTTTTCTCCTTAGAAGAGATTCGGAGAAACTTACAGCATCAAGCGCGGGTTACTTTCCGTTATAAGACTATTCCCAATGCAGGTGGGTATCAGTACTTTGAAGGACAAGTGGTTCGTATCCGGGAGCAAGACGGTCAATACAAGGTAATGCTAGCCTACCATTATATCGATGATATCATCCAACAAGAAAAGCAGAATCAGAAGAAATTGGAACAAGCTTTGGTAGAAGCGAAACTATCTAATGAAATCTTATCTGCCTTAGGGAAACTTTATTTTTCTATTTTCCGTATCAATCTAATGAGTGATCACTATGATGAAGTGACTAGTGATAATGAAGTACATCGCTTGACTGGAGTTGCAGGAAAAGCATCAGAAAAATTAGAAACCTTGTGTGAGACTTTTGTGGTTCCTAAGCACCGACAGGAAGTGAGGCGTTTCTTTGACTTGTCTACCTTGCCTCAAAGATTGGGACAAGATGATACGGTCTCTATCGAATACTTGGCACAAGATGGCAACTGGCATCAGGCTAGATTCATTGTGAAACGAAGAAATGAAAAAGGAGAGGTCACCCATGTGCTTTTCGTGATTCGTCTCATCAGTGAATTGAAACGAAAAGAAGAAAGACTGATTTCTCTTGCAGAAGAAGCGACCCGTGCTAACGAAGCCAAGACAGATTTTCTCTCTTGCATGGCCCATGATATCCGTACGCCTATGAATGCGGTACGAGGGTTTACGGCTATTGCAGAATCCCATTTGCAGGATCAAGAAAAAGTGGCAGAAAATCTTCACAAAATAGAAAAAGCCAGCCGTTACTTGCAGCAAATCGTGAATGATATTTTGGATTTGACAAGCATTGAAAAGGGCAAATTCCTGTTAGATGAAAGAGAAACTGATATTTTGTCTTTGATGGAAGAATATAAAGAAGATATACCTGCTGCTTTCGCAGATAAGCATTTGCATATAGAATGTCATATCCATTCCATTCCAGAGAGAAAACTCATAGTGGATAGTCTTCATTTGCGGCAGATTTATACCAATTTATTATCCAATGCCATCAAATATACCCCTAAGGGCGGGCATGTGATGCAAGAGTTTTATGAAGAACAGATTCCTAACACAAATCAAGTGCATCTCATCTATCGTATTTCTGATACGGGGATCGGCATGTCTAAGGACTATATGAAAGAAATGTACAATCCTTTTTCTCGGGCTGTGGATACCCGTGTCAATCAAGTCCGAGGAAGCGGGCTAGGACTTTCGGTAGTGAAAGAATTGGTGGACCTGATGAAAGGGCACTTGAAGGTAGAAAGCCAGTTAGGGAAAGGTACGACTTTTACGGTGACTATACCCGTTACTTATACAAAAGAGGAGCATGAAAGAAAGGAAGAACAAGGAGAAAAGTCTTTTGAAGCAGTCAAAGGCATGCATCTTCTGGTGGCGGAAGATAATGAGCTGAACTATGAAGTGGTGAAAGATTTACTTGATATGTATGGAGTCTCTTGTGAACGAGCAGAAAATGGCTCTGTTTGTGTTGAAAAATTTCAAAGTGCTCCTATGGGGACCTATGATGCCATTTTGATGGATATGCAAATGCCTGTGATGAATGGTTTGGAAGCCACTCGAAGTATTCGCTTACTGGAAAGTGGGAGGGCCCATAAAATTTTGATCATCGGTCTTACAGCCAATGCTTTTACAGAAGATGTAAGGGAATGCTTAAAAGCCGGTATGAATTACCACATGGCAAAACCTTTTGATGTGAAACAATTACTGACTTTA
>DJPC01000007.1:0-386 GCA_002439665.1 Dialister sp. UBA6422 | reverse complement strand
GCTGCATCTTTTCGTTTTGAAAATGTGATGGAAAATATATATGAAACTATATATAATAGAGAAAATATATAAAAATAATATGAGCTGTTGGCTTTTGGAAAATGTATCGCTCATGAGCCAGCCATAGGGTAACAAACAACCAATGACAAGGAGCATAGGTATGAAAAAAATTATTTTAACCGGTGATCGTCCTACAGGGCGTCTTCATGTGGGCCATTACGTAGGTTCTCTTAGAGAAAGAGTAGAATTGCAGAACTCTGGTAAGTTTGATGAAATTTATATTATGATTGCCGATGCCCAAGCACTCACTGATAATGCAGATAATCCAGAAAAAGTTCGTAAAAATGTTTTCCAGGTAGCTTTAGATTATTTAGCTGTAGGAATTG
>DJPC01000023.1 GCA_002439665.1 Dialister sp. UBA6422 | reverse complement strand
TTTTTTACAAAAAACTCCCACATTCTATGAAAATATAAGAAATAAGAACAGTAACAAGTTACAAAGATGGGACAAAGATAGCCCATCTCCAAGATAGAAAATCAGATGCAAAAGGTTTACATTTATACTACGAGTCAATATTTATAATTGGCAAATATTCGATAGAATGTGGATATATCTGATTCATTATTCTCTAATAATATACAAATGTCTATTGGAAATGGACATAGATGACAATATGATGATTGAATTTTATCCGATAATATATGATAAAATGTAAAAATACATAAATGGTAATAGGATATTATGAAATATAATAATTCAATTTTAAAACCTAATAATACAGATAATATCGGATAAAATAGTATATATTATAATTGTTAACTTTAATAAATTTGACAAAAAGTCTACCTATGGTAGAATGACAGCCATAGGAGATGTGCTTATGAATCATTCAACATGGAAACACGCAAAAAATATGATAGCTGCTTCTTTGGCAGTGATGGCTCTTTTAGGGCCAGCAGATTTCGTCTGGGCTTCCTTTGGATTTTCTACACCGGAAGAATCCAAACAAGTCACTGTCTATGATGGTCAGGATAAAAAAGTCATTTCTACGAAATCCAACAGTTATAAGCAGATTTTAAATGAACTCAATGTGAAGCTTAATACCTACGATACCTTTTGGACGAGCAGCGAAGGGGTTAAAAATGGTTCTGTCGTAGTGGTAGAACGAGCCAAACCGGTGACCATTGTAGCCGACGGTAAATCCAAAGTGGTATATACCACACAGCAAACCGTACAAGGTGTCCTTCATGAAGCTGGATTTGACTGGAAGACCATGATGTCTATCGAAGATGGTATGACTAAAGTCAGAAATGGTATGCAGATTCATGTAGTTCTTTATACAGCACGGAAGGTGAGCCGTAGGGAAGCTATGAATATTCACTATAATAAGTGGTATGATAGCAGTCTTCCAGTTGATCAGGAAGTGGTCGTGCAAGAAGGCATTCCTGGTGAACGGGAAGTGGAATTGGAAGAGTTTGTTTCTGATGGCAAAGTGGTCAAGACCAAAGTAGGGCATGCCACAGTGGTCAAAGAAGGAGTTCCTGGGGTCGCTAAAACAGGAAATCCTGAAAATACCGTAGGCTGGGTGACTACTATGCATGCAAGTGCGTACCATCCGAGTGATGGAGATGGATATGGTATTACTGCCACAGGGACCAAAGCAGGTCATGGTACAGCTGCAGTAGATCCATCGGTGATTCCTTTAGGAAGTAATTTGTTCATTCCGAATTACGGGTATGCAGTGGCTGCTGATACAGGCGGAGCTATCAATGGGAATCGCATCGATCTTTGCATGGAAAGCTTTGAAGATTGCTTTAATTTTGGCCGTCAAAGCGTAGAAGTATTTGTTAATTATTAAGGGAAAACATGAGGAATGGAAAGAATGATTCTCATCGTGGATTCTATTCATTTCTTTTTCCTTTATTGGATGCAAAAAAAGACAGTGGCACAGGCTGCTGTCTTTTTTGTTACTAGAAACTAGGCATACTCTTTTTAAGAGTATGATATAATAAGCAAAAAAGGAGGACAGTATGCTCACATTAGGTATAGCATGTATAGTGACCCTATTAGACCAGTTCATCAAATGGATCGTAGTGACTCATATGGAATGGGGAGAATCTATTCCTTTAATTCCGGGTGTTTTTCACTTGACATACATCTTAAATCCAGGAGCTGCTTTTGGGATTTTAGCCTATCAAAGATGGTTTTTCTTGCTTATCGTATTGATTCTTTTTGGTGCTTTTTTTATTTTTAGAAATCGAATTCCTAAAAAGCCTTTTTATTTTCCCGGAGCTATTGGCATGCTTCTTGGGGGTGCTTTAGGAAATGCGATCGACCGGGTGCGTCTTAGTGGCGTGATTGATTTTTTTGATTTCCGTATTTGGCCTATTTTTAATATAGCAGATATTTTCATTTGTGTCGGTGTGGCGTTGATTGTTTTTTATTTTTGGAGACATGATTCATGAGCGAAGTCATATATACTGTGGGAGAGAAAGAGTCTGGCCAGCGATTGGACCAGTTTTTAAAAGATGCTACTGGTCTTACCCGTTCAGAAGTACAAAAGTGGATTAAAGAGGGAAAAGCTATTTTGCTTCCTTCTAAAATGGTACGGCCCAATTATCATGTACAAGAGGGAGACAACATTTCTTTTTCTTGGGAAGAAAAGAAAGAACTGGCTCTTGTTCCTCAAGATTTGCCTCTTCAGATTCTCTATGAAGATGAAGATATGCTGGTGATTAATAAGAAAAGAGGTATGGTGGTCCATCCAGGGTCCGGTAATCCAGATGGTACTTTGGTGAATGCCCTTCTTTTTCACTGCGGAGATTCCCTTTTTGAAGCTTCTGAAGATCCGATTCGTCCAGGCATTGTTCATCGGCTAGATAAAGATACCTCTGGTGTCATGGTGGTAGCCAAATCGAAGAGAGCCTTTCCTGTATTAAAAGAAGAAATAGCTACCCACGAAGCCCAGCGTCATTATGTGGCATTGGTTCATGGGCAGATGGAAGGAAATACAGGAGTGGTACGTTTTCCTTTAGGCCGTAGTACCAAAGATCGTATGAAATGGGATGTACAACCTAAAACAGGGAAACCAGCAGTGACCCATTTTAAAGTGCTGGAATTTATGCCCCATTATTCTTTGATTGAATGTAAATTGGAAACAGGAAGGACCCATCAGATCCGTGTCCATATGGCGCATATTAGACATCCAGTAGTCAATGACCCTTTGTATGGATGGAAAAAAGATCATTTTCCTATCGAAGGACAGGCTCTTCATTCCTGGACACTAGATTTGCATCATCCTGTCACTGGAGAAGCGATGCATTTTGAAGCACCGATTCCAGAAGATTTAAAACGATGCATTCAGATAGCTAAAAAAGATGAAATGTAATCTTTCTATTATTGATTCTTAGCTGATGATTGTATCATGATGGATTTCTTGCTCTTCTCTTACATGTATGTAAAAACAGGGCTGATTTAAGGTTTATTATCATGAGCACGTAGGTATAGTTGATGGTTTAAGGTTTGGGTTCTAAGCAATACACTCTAAGCCATAGGCCATCAACTATTTTTTATAGCAAAGGAGTTTTCAAATGATTACTCGTCATATATCTGTTCCTGGTTTTGAAATTGGTACAGCGGAAGATCGGAAGGGTCTTACTGGTGTTACTGTGATTCTAGGGCCTAAAGAAGGAGCCACTGCGGGAGTCGATGTGAGGGGCTGCGCACCAGGGACAAGAGAAACTGATTTACTGAGCCCAGAAAAAACGGTACAAAAAATCCATGCGGTTGTTCTTTCCGGCGGGTCTGCTTTTGGCTTGGAAGCATCTAGCGGAGTGATGCGTTATTTGGCAGAAGAAGAAAGAGGATTCTTTGTAGGAAAAGCTTGCGTTCCTATTGTGTGTCAGGCAGTTCTGTTTGATTTGCTGATTGGAAGTCATAAGGCTTATCCTACGCTTCAAATGGGATATGATGCAGCCCATGCAGCAGGGAAGGAATTCCCTGTGGGATGCTATGGTGCGGGTACTGGTGCCACGGTGGGAAAACTGACAGGGATAGAGCATGCCATGAAAAGTGGCGCTGGCTATGGAGAACTTCATTTGGATACTGGACTTTATGTAGGGGCTTATATGGCAGTGAATGCTTGCGGGGAAATTTATGAAGGAGACAAAGTATTAGCCGGTGCTTTGGCAAAAGATGAAAAAACCATTGTTTCCTCCCATGATTTAATGCTTCAGGGGTTCAAACGCATCATGGGAGGCAATACATCCATTGGCTGCGTCATGACCAATGCGGTTTTGACCAAAGCAGAATGCAAAGCAATAAGCGGTATGGCTCATGATGGATTTGCTAGATCCATCCGCCCAGTACATACATCTATGGATGGAGATACAGTTTTTACTATGGCTTCTAATCAAATAGAAGCACCTATTGATACGGTGGGGTATCTGGCGGAAGAAGCGATCAGATTGGCTGTATTAGATGCCGTCAAGACAGCAGAATCTATGGGAGGTAGGCCGGCTTTTGAAAATATCATGAAGAATTAGAAATGAGAAAGTGCTAAATTGGGGAAGTACCATGATATAGGACATTATATGACATTGTTTTGCGGAATGCTTTTTTGACCATTTCAATGATGTCTTATAAGTCCAGGTTATGATGGTTATAAGGGGAGATGGGATTATCGTCATTACATCTCCTTTGATCACTTTCATGATGGTGGTCTTTATCGTTACGTTTGACATAAGAATTAACAGAATAATAACCTATAAAGGGACGTTTTTCTCAAATGGTGTTTCTTTCTACTATATTTCACCCTTAATTATTTTTGACAAATTTTCCCATATGACATACAATAAGACTGATTCCATATGGGGATGTACCGGTTTCGACAGGAGATTCTGGGGCTTGAATAGCGAGTCGGGATTCCATCTACCCCGTAAAACGGTGGACAAACTTAAACGCAAAACGTGATTTTGCTTTAGCAGCCTAATCTGCTAATGTCCCCTGTTGTTTTCCTATGACAACAGGCTGACATCAACCAATAGGATACCAAAGAAGGTTGTCTGGGACTTCTTTTGGGAAATCAATTCTAGGCTCGGCAAAGGTAGTTTGTTCCTGTACGGTACTTTGCTTAAATCTCAAAACAGGAACTGCACTCGGAGAAGTTCTTGTGACAGGCTTTTTGGACAGGGGTTCGACTCCCCTCATCTCCACCAACCATACACTGCGGTTTTGTACCGCAGTTTTTTATTGCTCCTTTGCGTTTAGGGCATCTCACAGGGTCTGTGCTATATATGCCGTCTTATTTCCTGGAAGAGTATGTATAAGAGGATTTCCTCCTAAAATTATTGACAAATATCGATATACTTGGTATAGTATACATAGAAATACATCGATTAGCTATTAAAGGAGGTCGTTGTTATGATTCAGATGATTACTGGTACAGCAAATTTTGATAAGGCTTTAGAAAAAGGAGATATGATTGTAGGTTTCAGTGCTCCTTGGTGTGGATATTGCCGTCGCCTTCGTCCTATGGTTGAAAAATTATCAGAAGAAATTGATATTCCTGTATATGGAATCGATTGCGATGAAGATGAAGAATTGGCTAAGCGGTATGATGTAGAAACCATTCCGGATTTGATTTATTTTAAAAATGGGAAGCCCGTAGATAGCATCATTGGTTATGGTAATGTAGGCTATCCAGAGCTTATGGCTTTTGTAGAAAAAAATAAATAAGATCTATAGAAAAAGACTGGTAGATGTGACTTTTGATGAGGACTTTATTTCCCATGATGAGTCATCTATTTACCAGTCTTTTTTATTTCTGTAGTAGTATTTAAAAGTGAAATAGATACAATGGTGACAGACGTGGTAAAATAAGGGAAAATATACCATTAGTAGTTGGATGTTTAGCTTTTTATCATGGTTGTTTGTTGTTGGGATTCAATCACTCATATGTCATGAAGGTATAGAGATTTGGAAAATGCTCCTTAGTTTTATGTACTTTGTATACTATACCCAAATTTTAGTAAGTAGGGGATGTATGAATGATTTACCAGTTACTATATAATCACAGGAGAATCGATGATGGAGTCATTAGAACTGCTCAACTTGGGAAAGTCCTATTTGAAAATCCGAAATTATGATATAGCCATGGAATATTTCATACAGACTGTGATGCAGGGAAAAGGTACTGGGATGAAAGAGTTATATGACCTTGGTACATATTTTCTAAAACAGGAAGAATATCAAAAAGCAGAGAAATGTTTTCAAGTGCTGGCAGATAGGGGACATGGAGAAAGCTGCATGGCCTTAGGTATGATGTGTGAAAAAGGGCTGGGACGGCGCAAAAATCAAGAGACAGCTTTTGAATACTATGGGGAAAGCTTTAGTTTAGGAAATTACATGGCAGCCT
>DJPC01000109.1:12267-15351 GCA_002439665.1 Dialister sp. UBA6422 | reverse complement strand
AGGCGGATCTATTCGCCAGCCAGCTTCTTTCAATGGCATTGTAGGTTTGAAACCCACCTATGGTCTGGTATCTCGTTATGGTCTTTTAGCATTCGCTTCTTCTCTGGACCAAATCGGACCGCTCACTAAAGATGTAACTGATGCGGCCATTGTTTTGAATGCCATTGCTGGTCATGACGAAAGAGATTCCACTTCCATTCCACAAGACAAAAAGGATTATAAAAAAGCACTTGTCCGTGATGTAAAAGGTATGCGTATTGGCGTACCGAAGGAATTCTTTGGCGAAGGCATTAAGGCAGAAACCAAAGCGGCTATTGATGAAGCCCTTTCTTTCTATGAAAAAGAAGGAGCCACCATCGTTCCCGTATCTATTCCTCATATCACTTCCGGTGTTTCTGTATACTACATCATTGCTCCTGCAGAGGCTAGCTCCAACTTGGCACGGTATGATGGTGTTTCTTATGGCTTCCGTGCCCCTGGCAAGGATATTATTGATATGTACATCCATACCAGAAGCCAGGGATTTGGTGAAGAAGTCAAGCGTCGTATTATGCTTGGGAATTATGTATTGTCCGCTGGTTACTATGATGCTTACTATCTGAAAGCTCTCAAGGTGCGTACCCTTTTGAAGCAGGAATTTGATGAAGCTTTCAAACAGTGTGATGTGATTGTAGGACCATCCGCTTCTGGTACTTCTTTCAAATTTGGTGCATTCTCTGACCCACTGGCTCTATATATGGAAGATATTTGCACTGTACCAGTCAACCTCATTGGTGCACCGTCTATTTCTATTCCTGTTGGATTTAAGGATGGCATGCCACTGGGCATGCAGCTCATTGGTAAGACATTAGGAGAAGAAACCATTCTTCAGGCGGCTTATACCTTTGAACAGGCTCATCCGGAATTGACTAAAACAGCACCCAAAGGAGAGATTAAGGAATGAAATATGAAGTAGTTATCGGTCTAGAAGTTCATACGGAACTGCAGACCAAAACCAAAATCTTCTGCAACTGCAAGACCTCTTTCGGTGCAGATCCTAATACCAATGTATGCCCTGTATGCTTGGGCCTTCCAGGTGTACTTCCCGTATTAAATAAAAAAGTTTTGGAATATGCTGTGAGAGCTGGACTGGCTCTCAATTGTGAAATTTCCAGATTTAGTAAGTTTGATCGTAAAAACTATTATTATCCAGACCTTCCGAAAAACTTCCAGACATCTCAGTTTGACCTGCCGATTTGTGAACATGGTTATTTGGATGTAGAGGTAGACGGCAAAGTTCGTCGTCTCCGTATCACCCGTGCTCATATGGAAGAAGATGCAGGGAAACTGGTCCATCACGGTACATCTATCACTGATTCTGACTATTCTTTGGTAGATTACAACCGTACAGGTACTCCGCTTTTGGAAATCGTTTCTGAACCAGATATGCGGTCTGCCAAAGAAGCCGTAGCTTACATGGAAAAAATGCGCGCTATTCTGCAGTATGTAGGGATTTCCGATTGCCGCATGGAAGAAGGAAGCCTTCGCTGCGATGCCAATGTATCTGTTCGTCCTGTAGGGCAGAAGGAACTGGGAACCAAGACAGAAATCAAGAATATCAATTCCTTTAAAGGCGTTGAAAGAGCTATCGAATATGAAGCTATGCGTCAGGCAGAACTTTTGGAAGATGGCGGTAAAGTGGTACAGGAAACTAGAACTTGGGATGAAAAAGAAGGAGTCACCAAGTCTATGCGTACCAAAGAAGAAGCCAATGATTATCGTTACTTCCCAGAACCAGATCTGGTGCCATTTACTGTAAGTGATGAATACATTGAAAATATCAGAAAGTCTCTGCCGGAATTGCCAGATGCTAGAAAAGCTAGATACATTAAAGAATTTGGCCTTTCTGATGAAGATGCGATTTTTATGACCAATGATAAAGCCACAGCTGATTATTTTGAAGCTGCTGTTGCAGAAGGAGCCGATCCCAAAGCTACTGTAAACTGGCTCATGGGTGAATTTGCTAGTCAGCTTTCTACGGATGGTATCGAAATCGCCAAAGCACCGGTGGCAGCAGCTGATTTGGCGGGTCTCCTCAAGTTGATTGCTAAGGGAACGATTTCTGGTAAGATCGCTAAGAAAGTCTTTGCCACCATGTGGAAAGAAGGGGGCAAGGCTGAAGATATCGTCAAAGCCCAGGGATTGGTACAGATCTCTGATACAGGAGCTCTTCAGGCATTGGTAGATAAAGTGGTTTCTGAAAATCCTAAAGCCGTAGAGGACTTTAAGGCAGGGAAGAAGAAAGCCGTAGGTGCTCTGGTGGGACAGATTATGAAAGCCACCAAGGGTAAGGCAAATCCTAAAGTCATCAACGAGCTGTTGAATAAGAAACTTGCTTCCTTATGATAGAAGAGGATAAGAAGAAGGATACAGAGGCAGTTCACGAATCGCCTCGTCCTATGTCTGAAGAAGACGTACGGGATTATCATGGGCTCACTCTCAGCGCAGATGGGAAAGAAGAACAAAAGGAAGAGGAAAAACCTTTTGAAGAGGGGATTCATATTCAATTTATGGATTTGAAAGCCATTCCTTGGTGGAAAAAGGCTCTTTACATAGCAGGTATCATTGCCTTTTTAGCCATCGTGTTGGCAGTGGCTTGGTTCTTCCTTGTATGGGGTGCTATCATTTTCCTGGTAGGTGCTGTGATTTATCTATTAAAAAAATATATCTTTTAACATAGAAAAACGGTCTTGGCATATGACTAGCCAAGACCGTTTTTCTATGTTTTCTGTGAATGGGAAAGTAAGAAAGAGAAAATAGCACCAAAAAGAAGCATGGAAGTCCCTTGGAAGCCATAATGATGACCACCGCTAATCGGCAACAGCGCTTTTCATATACCCCGAAAGATATACTAGCTCTAGGTTCGGTCGTAGCAGCCTGAACATCAGAAAGTGGCAAAATACAGGATTTTCATGCTTCTTTATGTTATTTTTCAGCTCTTCTGCGGGCCCGCGTAGTAGCTGAGAGAAGAAATAAAATCTTAAAATTTATGCTACATCTCTCTGATCGGCTCTAGTCCTTAAGGTACGTACTTCTAAAGCAAAC
>DJPC01000109.1:1352-12213 GCA_002439665.1 Dialister sp. UBA6422 | reverse complement strand
CCTTCTCTATCTATATAGTAAAATTTTTCTTATGATTCGGAACATGGATCTGGAACAATAAAAAAGAAAATGGTAAGGAAGAGAGAAGAATATCAAAATCCCCGGTATGGTGTTGAATGGCTCAATCAGCATACCGGGGATTTTATGGATGATATAGGATATAGAAATTAGAATTTTACTTTCAAGAGTCTTACTGCATAGAGGATGCACAAAATCGTAACACCTGTATCAGCAAATACAGCCACCCACATATTGGCATATCCTAAGAGCCCCATAATCATGACAGCAATCTTTACAATAAGGGCAAAGGCTACATTTTCCCAGGCCGTTTTAATGACCTTTTTGGCAATGCGTACTGCTTTAGGAATAGCGTCTACGTTGGAATTCAGGAATACCACATCGGCAGCTTCGATGGCTGCATCGGCGCCGCTTCCCATAGCAGCACCTACATCAGCGCCAGCCAGTACAGGAGCATCATTGATTCCATCGCCTACATAAAGGACAGAACCTAATTCTTCTCTTACTTTTCGCATTTCAGATAATTTATCTTCCGGCAAAAGGCTAGCATTGATATGATCAATGCCGACTAACTCACCAATGGCTTTGGCACTTTTTTCATTATCGCCTGTAAGCATGACAGGGGTAATGTGCTCTTCCTTAATATGTGCAATGCCTTCGATGGTATCAGATTTGATGGCATCAGAAATGGTAATACGCCCTAAGAGGATTCCATCTCTAGCTACAAATACTTCTGTGCCAACTTCTTTGGTTATAGGAAGAGAAGGGAGAGTGATATGTGCTTTCTGGAGTAATTTTTCATTTCCGATATATACATCTTTGCTTTCGCAATCGGCTTTGATTCCTTTTCCTGCGATTTCTTCCATGTGAGTCAGAGTGGGCAATTTTAATTTCTTCTCTGTAGCAGCGGACACGATGGATTTGGCAATAGGATGGGTAGAGTACATTTCTCCTGCAGCGGCCAAAGCCAAAATTTCATTGGCCGTGGCATCCGTTGTTTCCAATACTTGGCGGACTTTGAATTTTCCTTCTGTGAGAGTACCCGTTTTATCCAGGACAGCTGCTTTGGTATTAGATAGGGCTTCCATCACGGTACCACCTTTGAATAGAATCCCTTCTTTGGATGCGGCACCAATACCGGCGAAGAAGGAAAGGGGTACAGAAATGACAAGAGCACAAGGACAGCTAATAACTAGGAAGGTGAGGGCGGTGTAAATGCAATTTTCCCAGTCGGCACCTACCAGAAGGGGTGGTAATATAGCTACAGCAATGGCTACGAATACAACGATTGGGGTGTATACACGGGAGAATCGGGTAATAAAGCGATCGATTTTTGGCTTGCTAGCTACTGCATTTTCTACAGAGTCCAGGATACGACTTACCATGGATTCAGACAGAATTTTTTCCACCTGCAATTTGATGGTACCAGTCATATTGACGCAACCGGAATCAATAGAGTCTCCCACACCGCATACCACAGGCTTTGGTTCCCCTGTAACGGCAGAGGTATCCACCTGGGTTTTGCCCTCACAAATGATACCATCCAAAGGAATGCGGTCTCCTGGACGAATGAGAAGGATATCTCCGACTTCTGCTTCTTCTGCAGGAATCGTTTCCATAGAATCACCTTTTATGCGTTGTACCACTTCTGGACGAAGGTCTACGGCATCCATGATCTGGTCACGACTTCTATCGGCTGCCAAATCCTGGAAATATTCACCAATACGATAGAAAAGCATAACGCCCACGGCTTCTGGGTATTCATGAATGGCAAATGCACCAACAGTGGCAACGGTCATGAGGAATGTTTCATCAAAAAATTCTCCATGAGTGATATTTTTGAGTGCTGTCCATACGATAGGACCACCTAAGATAATATAGGAAATAAAGAAGAATATATCCCCTACAGAAGAAAGACCAGTAAAGAGATGTAGGGGATTGTAATGCATGAGCATCCCAATCACAAAGAGAATACCTCCAAGCCAAAGCTGCCCTTTTTCACTTTTTAGTGTATCCAGGAAAGAGGTTTCTTTTTTCGTGGTTGCTTTTTTCTGTGCCTTAGTGGGGCGTTTTTTCTTTATAATCTCTGTGGGACTTTCCACTTCATTACATTTCCGGGTCAGTTCAGGAATCAAACTGTCTGGGTCTTTTGCCGTGAGTTTCATGGTTTTGGTGGCAAAAGAAATGGAAGCGGATAAAACTCCGGGCTGCCGGTTGACCAATTTTTCGAGTTTAAGAGCACAAGCAGCGCAGTCTAAGGTAGGAATTTCATAGGTTTCTGTTTTGAAATCCCCCTTATCCGAAGGGGGGACAATGCCTATATGTTCATCTACCTTCCGACATACAGCCAGTACGGCAGGAATTAAGACATCTGGATTCCCTTTGGCAATTAGGCGGAGTTCCTTTTTACGGAAGCTGATGGAAGCAAAGAAAACAGAAGGCATTTCACGAATTTTTCCTTCCATCTTAGCGGCACATTCTAGGCAGTCTAAGTGTTCCATATGATATAGGCCGCGATTATACTCTTTTCCTAGGAAATCACATTGACAAGAGGCGAGGTCTTTGCCACAGAAATCACAATCTTCCTCTTCGATGCAATTCTTGCAATGGCAATTGGCTTTATGACCTTTTTGATGATGGACTCCTTTGTCATGGAAATGACCAAAGGCACGGCGTTCATCGATTTTGATGTCCTCGTCAGATTCCATGATGTCTTCTTCATTGTCTTTATACTTTGCTAGTTCCGGATCATGGGAATGGTCATGATGGGTTGGTTCTACTTCTTCATCGCAGCATCCGCAACCGCAGGAACCATGACTATGTTCATGATTATGTTCGTGTCCATGATCATGTCCGCAGCCGCAAGAATCATGACCGTGTTCGTGACTATGATCATGGCCGCAATCGCAGCCATCATGTGCATGGTGGTGATTATGATGCCCTTCCTCTTCTTCGTTACCAGAATCAGTTTCATGGAGAGAGGCTTCTTCATGGTGTTTTTCATGACAGTGGCAGCAGCCACAGTTGTGAGAGTGCTTTTCTTCCTGTTTCATTACATATCCTCCTATACTAATATATTGAAATCAATTTTCAAAATCCTAACTCATGAACTCATTGTATCATTAGTTAGGAACACCGTAAACAGAACATGAGGAACTCTTTAAAATTTCAAATGCTCATGATGAAAAGAAAAATTGAAAATTTCAAGTTTTATATATTATGTGTATGTGAAAGAGGTATGGAAGGGAAAGGAATCCCACTTTCCTTCTAAGGATGTATTCCTTTATCCTCTCTTAGCTTTTCATTCCCCTAGGAGTGTGTTAAAATGGGGAATATAAAATGCCCATCCTAGGGCTATAGATTAGGTATATACCAAGTTGTATGGTAGCTATATTTATTTTGGGAATTATTTTCCATATGTATAACTATATGTATAAAGCAAACAGGAGGTGAAGTAGTGAAAAATAAAATCTATCTGGTTCTTGGTGGTGCCAGAAGTGGGAAAAGTGAATTTGCGGAAAAGCTGATGTATCATTCTGCAGGGAAAAGAAAGGGATACATTGCGACTAGCCAAATTTTTGATGATGAAATGAAATATAGGGTAATGCTTCATAGAGAGCGCAGACCGAAAGATTGGATGACCTATGAAATGATGCATGAAGCCAAAGGTGTCATGGATAGGGTTTTACAGGGGTCAGATGCCATTCTATTTGATTGTATTACCATGTATGTGAATAATCTTTTGATGGATCATATGAAGGGAATCACCGTAGAAACCTTGGGCGTATCTGATTTAGAAACTTTGCAGCATACATTGGAAAAAGATTTAGATGCTATGTTTGATTCTATTTCTAAAGTATGTGACAGGGAAATTATTTTTGTCTCCGATGAACTGGGGATGGGAATTGTTCCAGCCAATGCCATGAGCCGTGTATACCGAGATTTGGTAGGACTGGCCAATCAGTATATTGCCAAACGCGCTGATGGGGTATATTTATCCATTGCAGGCATTACAGTGAATTGGAAACAATTGGAATGTCAAATTGGAAATTAGGAAAGGAAAAGACGCTATATTATACGGTTATATAATTAGCGGATGGTACTTTCTAATAAAAGAGGAGTGAAAAACTATGACAAAAATCGCAAAGAGAGTCATGTTTCAGGGAACAAGTTCACATGTAGGGAAAAGTATTTTGACCACTGCATTCTGCCGTATTTTGACACAAGATGGGTATCATACAGCACCTTTCAAAGCACAAAACATGGCGCTAAATTCCTATGTGACTAGATCTGGCGGGGAGATTGGCCGTTCTACGGTAGCGCAGGCAGAAGCTGCGGGAGCTGATCCTATTGTGCAGATGAATCCTGTTCTTTTAAAGCCGACAGGCAATTCTTGTTCCCAAGTCATTCTTCTTGGAAAATCAGTGGGTAATTATAGTGCTTCTGATTATCAGAATAAGTATAGCCAGAAAGCTTGGGCCAGTGTAAAAGAAGCTTTAGCATATATGGAAACCCATTATGATGCATTGGTCATTGAAGGGGCAGGCAGTCCGGCGGAAGTGAACTTAAAGAAAAATGATATCGTCAATATGCGAATTGCCAAAGAATGCCAAGCACCGGTTTTCCTCATTGCTGACATTGACCGCGGCGGTGCTTTAGCCTCTATTGTAGGTACGTTAGAACTCTTAGATGATGAGGAACGCGCCTTGGTGAAGGGCCTTATTATCAATAAGTTTAGAGGAGATATCACTCTTCTGGAACCAGCTTTGACATTCTTAAAAGAGAAGACAGGCATTCCTGTACTCGGTGTCATTCCCTATTTAGATCAATTAGGGATTGATGATGAAGATTCTGTATCTTTGCAGGATTTGCCTAGTGATCATGTGATGCGGGATATTCATATCGCTGTCATGCAGACACCGAAAATTTCTAATTTTACCGATTTTGATGCATTAAACCATGAACCAGATGTCAATGTTCGCTTTGTACAGCAGGGAGATATGATTGGTACTCCGGATCTCATTATGTTACCGGGAAGTAAAAATACCACAGAAGATTTATTGTATCTCAAGCGCCAGGGCTATGCGAAGGAAATCAAAGAACTGGCAGCTAAGGGAGTACCGGTGATTGGTATTTGCGGTGGATATCAGATGCTTGGAGAAAAGGTATGCGATCCGCTCCACGTAGAAAGCGATAATGATGAAGTGGAAGGGCTTGGACTTTTACCTTATACTACATCTATGCATGGAAAGAAAAATACCTATCAGGTACTTTTTGACTGTGAAGACCTTCTTTTCCTGGATATGAAATTCTCTGGAAAGAAGATGCGTGGCTACGAAATTCATATGGGAGAAACTACATTGACAAAACCGATGCAGTCTCTTTTCCATATTACCCAAAGAAGCGAAGAACCAGTGGATCTTATGGATGGGTATATCAATGAAGCTCATAATGTCTTTGGTACCTACTGCCATGGTATTTTTGATAATGATGAAATTCGTAGAGAAGTGATCAATGCTTTGCGCCGCCGGAAAGGGCTCAAAGATTTACCAATACAGTTCCATTATCGCCAATATAAGGAATCTGAATTTGATCGTCTGGCTGCTACGGTAAGAAAGCATTTTGATATGGACGCTTTTTACAAGATTTTGGAGAATGAATAATTGGAAAGCTGGTATTATTCTGCCCTTTATGCAGCGATTCCTATAGCTGCCTTAGTGGTAGATACGGTATATGGGGACCCTAGATCCAAGTACCATCCCGTCGTTCTCATAGGGAATCTGATATCTTTTTATGAAGGAAAATTGTATCCTAAAGTCAAGACTTCCGATGCCAATATGTTCCTTCGGGGTATGATGGTGGTGTTACTTGTCCTTCTTACAGTAGGCCTTCTTGCTGGCTTTTTGGTTTGGCTGGGTAAAGAAGCAGGGATTTTACTGTATGGCGCACTGGCCGTCGTGATGTTGTATTTCACTATAACACCAAGAGCTTTGGCACGGGATGGGCTGGAAATTTATCACCTTTTGAAAGAGGAAGATATAGTCACTGCCAGAAAACGGCTGAGCTGGATTGTAGGGCGAGATACAGAAAATCTAGAAGAAGGAGATATTGCTAGAGGTACTATAGAAACAATTGCGGAAAATACCACAGATGGCATTATCTCTCCTTTGTTCTACTTTCTGCTATTTGGTCCTATCGGGGCAGTCGTATATCGAGCAGGAAATACAATGGATTCTATGTTGGGATATAAAAATGATCGATATCTTTTCTTTGGCCGTTTCGCAGCCCGGTTGGATGATGTGTTGAATTATATTCCTGCTAGGATTACCTTTCTTCTCTTTGTGGCTGCTTCCTATCTTTTGCATTTGGATTGGGAAAATGCAAAAAAAATAGGACTTCGAGATGCTCCTAAACATCCAAGTCCCAATGGTGGATATGCAGAAGCTACAGTGGCGGGGCTATGCATGTTCAGCTAGGTGGTTACAATTATTATGAAGGAAAACCTGAATTCCGTGAATATATGGGAGATCCTGATACACCACTTAAGGCAGACCATATCAAAACATCGATTATGATGATGTATGGGGCGACTATTTTATTCATTGTATTTGAATCTATCTTTATATTTTGGCTATGGTAGCCATGGGCTATGGAAATGGTAACCTATGATAAAAAGGAACTTTAAAAAGTCATAGGTTACCATTCATCATAGTCATTATGATGAGTATACTAGAAAGTTAGGGAATACAGATTGTTGTAAATATTTACTCCAAATCATGAACCCCTATCTTTCTAGAATATTTTTCTGGTATATCTAGAACAACTTGGTGATCACATGAATGCTTTTATGGTAGGGTTACAATTTTTAACCCGTATCCATATTTCTAATAAAACTGTATGGAACGATGAAGAGTTTGGCAAAAGTGTTTCTTTCTTTCCACTGATTGGATGGATTATTGGTGCTTTTATGTGCGCTTTATACTATTTGCTTAGTCCTTTCCATGTACCTTTTCTTACTGGATTTTTGCTCGTAGTGGGAGAATTATTTCTCACTGGCGGAACATTGGCAGATGGACTGATGGATTCATCGGACGGTCTGTTTTCTGGCCGATCTAAAGAGCGCTCTTTAGAAATTATGAAAGATAGTCTCATCGGTTCTTTTGGTATGCTATCTATTTTAATTTATGTATTGCTTACCTCCCTGTCGTTAGGGTCTATAGAGGGCTCGCTATATCTGGTACTCATAGCTATGCCTACTTTAGGCAGGCTCAATCTGGTGATTAGCATTTGTGAATATCCTTATGCTCGTCCTTATGGTATGGGGAAGGCCTTTGCTGCTTATAGAAGCCCATGGGCAGTTGAAATTGCTCTTGTGACAGCACTTCTTCCAGCTTTCTATTTTGGTTACCTCTATATCATGCTTGCTGGTGTTTCTTTATTACTGGGACTACACCTCAATCGATGGATTGTTTCAAAAATTGGTGGCACTACAGGTGATACCTATGGTTTTGTCAATCAGATTACAGAAGCTGCGGTGGCTTTGATATGTGTCATTCTCACAAGGGGGAATTTATGGCATTTCTAGTGAGTTCGCCGGGCTCGTGCGGTGAATTTATTCAAGGATATGGGGAACACACTTCTTTTATGGTGACCTGTCCTATCAATCGCTATGCAGTAGCCATGGTGGATAATAAAGAAAAGACGATGCTACCCCAAAAAGCAGAAATGGCTATGAAGAAAACCTTGACGTATTTGGGGGAAGAAACTTTAGATGGGACTGTACATCTGATGTCTATGATTCCCAAAGGAAAGGGACTTGCTTCTAGTACAGCAGATATTAGCGCTGTAGCCCAAGCGGTGGCTCTTCATAAGGGGAGAAAGCTTTCTATGGAAGAAATTGCCCATATTGCCTTATCTATCGAACCAAGCGATGCGACGTTCTTTCAAGGCATCGTACAATTTGATTACCGGCATGGGAAATTGATTCGGTCTCTGGGCATTTGTCCCGCCATGGATATCTTGATTTATGATTGTGGCGGCGAAGTAGATACCATGGCGTTTAATTCCCGCAGAGATCTAATAGCTCTGCAGAAAAGTAACCAAAAAGAAATAGAAAAAGCCATGTCTCTTTTTATACAGGGAATTGAGGAAGGTTCTCTAAAGCATATTGGGGAAGCAGCAACAATGAGTGCTTTTTGTAATCAAAAAATTTTGCATAAAAAACAATTACCTGCTTTTTATGAGGTTGGGCAAAAGTGTGGAGCTAAGGGTGTTATTTGCGCTCATAGTGGAACTGTATTGGGACTCATCCTTTCTCCGGGGATGGATGAAAAACCGGTGAGACAAGCCCTGGAAAAAGAAATCCCATCCATTTCTTACTTAGATTATGTCAGCTTGACTAATAGGGGAATGCAAATAGAAGTGGTGGGATAAAATTCCATCATAGATTACATACTGAAGATACATGATTCTCGTACTGTGGTTCAAAGGAAGGACAAGCCGTATGACTATTAAATCAGCTCGTCATGGGGGAGACGTATTTGGCCTTTCTGACGAAGAAAGAGACCAAATTATTGATTTTAGTATCAATATCAATCCTTTAGGACTTTCCCCAAAAGGGAAACAAGCACTTTGTAAAGATTGGGAAAGGGAAACCCTTCGCTATCCTGATGTGGAATGCCGGAAGTTGGTACATCAGATTTCTCTTCACTATGGAATGTCAGAGAATACCATTGTTCTTGGAAATGGTGCCACTGAGCTGATGTATACCATGATGACATTACTGAAACCAACGAAGGTGATAGTGACTGCACCATCTTTTAGTGAGTATGCATTGTCAGCTGAGGCAGCCCATTTGCCGGTAGAGTCGGTTTTGCTTTCTTCTTCAGACAATTTTAGAGTGCCAGTCAATACTATCAGAGAAAAGATGGTACCTCATAGTGTCTTATACTTAGGAAATCCCAATAATCCGGACGGACAACTTCTTGACAAAAATGCTTTCCTTTCCATTTTACAAATGGTGAAAGAAACACATAGTTTTCTTTTTCTCGATGAATCTTTCATCGATTTTGTAGGAGATGGTGCTTCTTATCGTCATTATTTTGAAGAGGAAACTGCAGGCGCTGTGGTCATGTCTCTTACTAAATTCTATGCAGTACCAGGGCTTCGTATTGGCTGTGCATTTATGCATTCCGGTTTAGCTAGTCAGCTTAAAAATGCTTTGATTCCTTGGAACGTGAATGGATTGGCCCAATGCTATATGACGGCTGCTTTGCAGGATACAACGTATCAACAGGAGACCATTGCTTACAGCCGAAAAGAAAGAAAATTTCTTACAGAAGCCCTTTCTTCTTTTTCTTGGATCGAAGTGCTTCCAGGAACGGTTAATTTTATTCTTTGCCGCTTGAAGGGACGATATAAAGATACTAAGGAGCTTCAAGATGCATTATTTCCTTTTCATATTTTTATTAGACAATGTGGTAATTATGAGGGGCTAGACCATACTTATTTCCGTTTGGCTGTCCGCAGGGAAGATGAAAATCGCAAACTCATACATGCATTGGAAAAGATTTCTTATTTGTCGTAAAATTTAAAATGTAAGAATGATGGAAACTATTCATTTTGATAGTCCAAATTTTATAATAAAGGAGTATCTGTAATGATTACATTGTATCTTATTCGCCATGGAGAAACAGAATGGAATCAATCAGGGCGCTACCAGGGCGCTACTGATGTACCTTTATCTCCCATGGGATTGAAACAGGCAGAGAAGGCAGCTGCTTATTTTAAGAAGATTCCATTGGATGGAGTTATTTCAAGTCCCCTTAGTAGGGCTCGTGCTACGGCCCAGGGAATTGCTGATACCCATGGGTTGTCTCTTGAATTGGCAAACAATTTGCAAGAACTATGCTTTGGGGATTGGGAAGGAAAAACATTTGGAGAGATTGATACACTTTGGCCAGGAATGATGTCTGAAATGTATCATCATCCCGATGAGCTTCGGCTGCCTCATGGAGAATCATTTTCCGATTGTCAGAAACGCACCATGGCTTTTATAGATGAGTTGCTACAGCGTGGAGATCATAAGACCTATGCCATTGTCAGTCATGGTGTAGCCCTTAGAACTATTATATGTGGACTCATTCATATTCCCTTGGTTTGTTCTTGGAATATAGGACTTTCTAATGCCAGTATTACCACTATCAGACATTATGGACCAGAAGGCAATATGGATGGAATGAATATGCTTTTTTCTTTGAATCAGACTGCTCATTTAGAAGAAGCTGCTACGCCTCACCAGTTCGCTAAATAGGGGATTCTTTATCTATACAAACGATATGTATGCTTTTAAAACATAAAAGTGTGCATATCGTTTTTATTGTGCATTAGGTGGTATCATTTGATGAGCTATGTTATCTATGAATATTTTATACATAACATTTACTTTTACTATTCTCAGCGGGGTATTATCATTGGGAGTAAAATCATACTTATAATTTTTTTGAAATTTATAGGTATGATTTTGGGTAGCTGATGCAATTTTAATATATGGAGAGGGAAATGAGAAACTCCTTCGCGAAAGATACAAAAGCAGCATGATTTTCTGAGGACTGCGAAATAAAACCTCGAGGCGCATTCCCAAAAGAAATTCAGCTACTGATGTATCTATGCTCATAGAGTCTCATGTCCCATCCCTTACCTCATCGGGCGCCAGATGAGGTAAGCAGATAAGACAAAAAACACGGACCTTCCGTCATACTTCCATAGCTGGCTGGTTCTGACGACAAGTCGGGAGCGTCCTTAGGAGAGAGAAACAGGGAGACCTGATTTCACCAATCTTCCC
>DJPC01000109.1:0-1212 GCA_002439665.1 Dialister sp. UBA6422 | reverse complement strand
TATTTTCATCGGAAACATACATAAAAAATAACTGGATTTTCTGATCATACTTATATGAGCTTTCTTCATTTTGTATCATAGCCCAAATAAAGGGGATTTGAAATATATTTTTGTATCTTAGATGGGGCTTTATGTTTTGGGGTAATTTTGATTTTTTATAGACAAAATGCATGAAATACGGTATCATAATCTAGATGAAAGAAAGCGGTGATACCTATTGTTAGATAAAGTTTTGGTTCAAGATTTTTTAAAAGATAGCAAGGTAGACGGCGTTTTCATTCAGAAAGATGAAAATTGCCGATATATCAGTGGCTTTACTGGATCTGATAGTTATCTTTTTTTGACACCTGATACTTGTTATTTACTTACAGATAGCCGGTATACAGAGCAAGCAAAAGAAGAAGCAACTGGCTTTGAAGTGGTGAACTACATTCCTAAGTTGGCAGAAACTGTGGGACAGCTTGTTACTAAGCATCATGTGAAACGGTTAGGCATTGAGTCTATGATGACCTATCAAATGTATCTTACATTTGATGAGGTGATACCTGATGTAGAGTTTACTTTCTGCAATCCTGATGCCCTTCGCCGTGTAAAGACGGAAGAGGAGATTAAGTTATTACAGGAAGCCTGCCGGATTTCTGACCTTGGCTTTGAAAAAACTATTTCCCATATTAAAGCAGGAGTCACAGAAGCTTATCTTCGAGCTGTTTTGGAAAGTGCCATGTTGGAATCTGGTTCAGAGGGAAAGTCCTTTGATACCATTGTGGCATCGGGGTGGCGTTCTGCGTATCCCCATGGAACAGCTACCGATAAGGTGGTAGAAGAAGGGGATCTTATCACCTTTGATTTTGGTGCTATTTATAAGGGATATCATTCTGATATTACTCGTACAGTAGCTGTAGGTGAGATCACAGATCGGCAACGTTTCTTATATGATTCTATTCTTGGTTGCAATGAGCATATCGAATCCTTTATGAAAGCAGGTATGAAGGCTTGCGATGTAGATAAAGAATCAAGAGAGTTTTTGAAAAAAAGAGATTTGGATTCTTATTTCACCCATGCATTAGGTCATAGTGTGGGCCTTGAAATTCATGAATCGCCTATTTTAGCCCCTCGGGATTCTTCTATATTAAAACCTGGTATGACAGAAACGGTTGAACCGGGGGTATATATTCCAGGAGTTGGTGGAGTCCGTATCGAAGATACGGTTGT
>DJPC01000002.1:273-3584 GCA_002439665.1 Dialister sp. UBA6422 | reverse complement strand
ACTTCAAAACTCATGTTCTTTGGATATAAACTTTGAAGTATACTACGATGTATACGACGATCCGATATAACTCCATCAGCATATCAACGATCACTGTACCTATGTATTTGTCATCTTACTTATCATGTGGCCACCCTGGTAAGAGAAGTAAAAATACAAATTCGGATATCCATTTGCACCCCTTTTTTCTTTTACTTTTCTCATCCATGGATTGATATATAGAGAAAAATAAAAGGGAAAAAGATCGTGTCTCCTCTCAAGGAATTTGTAATTTCTCTTCTACATCATAGTATCGAAATAATTTCCTTCTTTACACGATTCACAATAAAGATTTTGAAATTTTCCCAAACTTCAAAGGTTGAATCGATGGACTATGACAATAAAAGAAAATTGCAAGCCAATACAAAATGGATGCTTTCCACAATACATTGGAAAGCATCCATTCTGAAACCATAGTGATTTTATTATAAGCAGCACACAAAGAACAGAGCGCCTTTAAATGGCTTATAGCTATATACTACTTTTCTATATACTAAATTAGAATGTAGCTTTGATAGAACCATTATATTTCTTTTCAATAAAGGCTTTGGACTCTGCACTTTGTAGCGCTTTGATCAATTTCTGCAATTCTGGACGGTTTTCATCCCCTGCTCTAACCGCTACGATATTGGCATAAGGAGAATCAGAACTTTCGGTATAAATAGCACTCTTCGGATCCAGTTTAGCTTCTAGCGCAAAATTCATATTGATCACAGAAATGTCTGCATCTTCCATAGAACGTGGAAGCTGTGGCGCTTCCAATTCAGAGAATACCAAATGTTTAGGATTTTCAGCAATATCTTGCGGTGTAGCCGTGATAGGCGCTCCGTCTTTTAATTTAATAAGACCAGCGGACTGCAGAACTAAAAGAGCACGACCACCATTGGTGGGATCATTTGGAATAGCTACATGTGCTCCATCAGGTAAATCTTTCAGGGCTTTGATTTTATTAGAATACACAGCCATTGGTTCTAGATGAACCGTACCGATAGATGTCAGTTTCAAACCTCTAGATTTACAGAATTCATCTAAATATGGTTTATGCTGGAAATAGTTGGCATCCAGACTTTTATCACTGAGTGCTAAGTTCGGCTGTACATAGTCAGTAAATTCGACCAATTCCACATTGACTCCTTCTTTGGCCAATTGATCTTTGACAGCTCCAAGAATTTCTCCATGTGGTACAGGTGACACGCCAACTTTAATAGTGACTGCTTTGTCAGAAGAAGCGGATTTTGCAGGAGCTGCTGCTTTCTGATCGCCGCACCCTGCCATAAAGCCAACTGCTGCCAGTGCAGCCACTGATGCGATGATTGTCTTTTTAAGATTCATAAAATACCTCCTTAAAAATATATGTTTTTATAACAAACAGCACAAAAAATCCACCGTCTCTAAGGGACGATGGATTGATAGTCGTGGTACCACCCTATTTCGCTTTCCTGTCACCAGAAAAAGCCTTATGAAGTATAATACTTCGCTTCTGTAACGGGAATTCCCGGTAGACTTTACCAAAGCTCAGTCTATCTGACTCAGAGGCCATATTCAATACCGTTTTAGACACTCCATTTCACCATTTAGAAGCTCTCTTTGGTCTTTCCTGGCACCTACTTTTCTCTTCCTAGTCTTTATAAAGTTAAACGTAATATATCACGATTGAAATAGATCCGTCAAGTAGAAGAAAAGAAAAAACAAAATAGGATAGGAGATACCATTCATATATCTCCCTATTACATCTCATTACACCTAAAAAGCGTGCTAAGGACACGATATCCTAGCACGCTTTTAATAAATTTTATTCTTTCATTACACTACCATCTGCCAAAGTAATGGTATGACCATTATAATTGATTGTCCCTAAATTAAATACACTAGTGGCCTTAGAATCAGCAGTCAGATTCCAAGTAGATCCTTCAGCGATAAAAATATCTGCATTGGTTTTGTAAGGTGTCCCGCCTGCTGCATTTGGCACAATATCAATAGCCCCTGTCCAAGTCGACTGATCACGAACATTGAGATTGATATCAGAAATGGTATCTACCACAATATTTCCTTCCAATACCTGATTGGTTAAAGTCACTTCTGCATGACCTCCATTGGTTCCAGGATCGCCCCAACCATAGGTACCATCGTTACCGGTAATGGTCAAAACAGGTTGATCCTTCGGCTGCTCCAACGTGGTATGATCCAAATTGATTTTACTATGGGTACCGGTAATATAAAACATTCCGCCTCTATGAGAAATCAAATGGGCTCCCTTGGCATCAAACTGTTGTGTTCCCATGGTACCAATCGCATCAGCATCGGCATACATAACAATATTGTAAGGAATTGATCCAGTTTCATTACCTTCCAAAGTAGCATTTTCTACAGTGAGTGTATTGTTATTTTTAATCACTGCTGCTTTTGTCGCTTGAGCAACAACAAAACCGTTAGTAATAGTCACATCACCAGCGGTATATACACCATGTGAATCAGGCCCTGTAGTGGTGAATTGACTATCTTCAGCTAAAATGATCCCTCCATTTTTAGCGACTTTTAAAGCAGGAGATCCGTACCCTGTGGTAGTCAAAGTGGAGTTTTTCACTTTCATCATAGCTCTTTCTGATACTTCGACAGCAGCAGAATTATTTCCGGTCGTATTAACAGAACTACCTGTCAAATTGATATATGTCCCCCTGCTGTATCCATAAGCCCCAACAGCACCTAACCCCGATGTACTAATGGTTGCATTTGTCATAGCCGCATGGCCGCCATGGGTGACAAGAAGAGCCGCATTCAAACCGAATAGATCGCTACTTTCTGTATTGCTGGTATTGCCAGATTTACTAAGCTTATCTCCTGCAGCAGATACATAAGCCATAGAAACACGCAGCGCATTTTCATCGGCTTTATCAGAGTTATAACTCCCTCCATCATAAGTACCATCAACGGTTAATTCATGGGCTGCGCTTCCCTGATCTGCTGTATATTTCGCAGTGGGTGCTGGTGTAGGTTCTGGTTCCGGTTCTGGTTCAGGTTCTTCTGTTACAGCAGGCTCTGGTGCTGGTTCAGGAGCAGGTTCTGGCGCAGGAGCTTCTGGAGATAAGTTCTTAAACGTGCCTGCTTCTACCGCATTCTGTACGTCAGGAAGTGTCAAAGATAATCCAGCGAGCAACGCATCCGTATAATTAACCGGTGCTTCTTCTGTAGCAGCCTTTTCTGTAGTCTGTGTAGCAGCAGGCAAAACCGGCTCCTCTTTAGCCCAAGAAGATGGCAGAGCTGCTCCTGTTATA
>DJPC01000002.1:0-258 GCA_002439665.1 Dialister sp. UBA6422 | reverse complement strand
CCAATGCACAAAGCAAAGCTGTCAGTTTACTATGTTTCATAGAGTTCCTCTTTTCTTTTTGTAAAAAGGTATGAAAATCTACTTCTCCATACTATCCATCATTTTACAACATTGTAGAAATGTTGTCATTACTTTGCATCTTAGGTTTCTATTCCTTTTGTAAATATCTCATACCCCAGCAGACTATATATCTATTGACATTTACTTCTTCCGATTTATAATATATTTATATCGATTTTTTTCTATTTATTTAAAAAG
>DJPC01000067.1:2793-5922 GCA_002439665.1 Dialister sp. UBA6422 | reverse complement strand
GTAGACGGTAAACGGTAGACAGTAGACAGTAGACAGTGGACGGTAAACGGTAAACTATCAACGACCAACCATCTCTTCCAATAACTTCCGATCTGTTTTTCCGGTAGAGGTTCTTGGGATTTTGGAAAGCCAAAGGATGCGAGTCGGAAGTTCCCAGGATTGTAATTTCCCTTCCAACAGGTGAAGAATCTCTGGATGGGTGAGCTTCTTTTCTCCCACGAGGAAAGCCACCAAAAGATCATCTCCATTTTCCTTTTTGCAGCTCACCATCTCCGCTTCTTCTATGCCAGGAAGCATGAGCAGGTGGGACAATACTTTTTGCTTGCTCACATGATTGCCTTTGATATGATAAACATCTTCTTTTCTTCCTAGAAAATGAAGAAATCCCTCTTCATCGATGGAGCCCAGATCATGACAAGTCATAGGCTCTTTAGCTCCCTGCACCCCATAAGGTGTCTTGACCTGTATTTCTCCTTCTTGAATGGAAATAGAAACCCCTGGGAAAGGGCGCCCTACGGAGTCTGGCCGTTTCTTTATATCTTCCCCTTCGATATATGACACATAACTCATTTCAGAGGCCCCATAGTACAAAATGGTCTGGCTATTGGGAAAATGGGTCTCCAAGGAAGAAAGCAAGGTATGGGTCATGAGCTGCGAACCAGTGAGCACATAGGAGACAGATGCTGCCTTGTCCTTGACCCGGCAAAGGGCCAGCAATTTAGAAGGGATCATATACACATGGGTGGTGCCATAGGATGTTATGTCCTTCATCCATGTTTTAGGAAATAGACGAGTCGTCCCTACGATGGTCGCCCCTTCCCACAAAAAAGCCATGGCCATATTGAGATTTCCTGTAAATGCCATGGAACCTTGCTGGTAAAGGCAGGAGGAAGAAGACACATGAAAGATCTCACTCTGCACGGGGAAAAAATCAGTCCAACTTTCGTCATCTCGAAAAAGGACCTTCGGAAGGCCGCTGCTGCCAGAGGTGAGCACCGCAAAGCCCCTTCTCTCATTCCCATTTCCCTCTTCATGCCAGAAAAGATGACCAAAGGGTGTCCAAGAAATCCCCTCAAAAGGGGTATCACTCAAGATCCCATGGATTGGTCTATGGCAAAGCAGGTCTGCTATTTCTTTTCCAGATAAATATTCATGCAGAAGAAGAGGCACCGCGCCTATCTTCTTGGCTGCTAAGAAATAAAGAATCTGCATCTTAGGATCCGTGAGCCTCACAGCTAGCACTTTCCCTTTCATATCCAAAGCGCTTAGCCTCTTGCCTAAAGAAATAACCTTCTCTTGTAGTTCTTGATACGTGAGGATTTCGCCATTCCAAATGAGACACGGCTTCCTTCCCTCTTCTTCTCCCCAGCGAAGTATCCCATCTATGAGTTTCATTCTATTCTCCCTATAAAATAACGTTCTAAGACATCCACCTAGTTACACGCTCTCACCAAGACCGCTTCTCCCACGCCGCCAGCGGCTGGAATCGCTGCCACTCCCAAGTGGCCTCCTGTATGGCGAAGGATTTTGAGCAAATGAATCATAATTTCCGCCCCTGATGCCCCATAGGGATGCCCATAGGCCAAAGCGCCGCCCCATTGATTGAGCCGCTCCTTCACCAAAGGATGCTTTTTTCTAAAATCAGCACTAATGACGCCAAAGGCTTCATTATACTCAAAAGCATCTATATCTTCATAGGCATATCCTTTTCCCTTAAGCAATGCATGGACCGCCAGATCTGCTGATAAGGGCGGGCAAAGAGGATCGCCCCCTACCATCTTGGAAGATACCACTTCTCCCCAGGGGTGTGCTCCATGCCTTTCTACCCAAGACTGGCTAGCTAGCGCCACAAAAGCCGCTCCATCATTCATAGTACAGGCATTGGCCGCTGTGAGAATCCCAGAAGGGACTTGGGTGACCCGCGGCGCCCTAGCCAAGAGTTTGGCGCTCATCCGAGGGCGAATGGCTTCATCCTGAATGCTTCCAAAGAGAGGAAGGATCACATCACAAAGCCACCCTTCCTCCATCACTTGTTTCGCCCTCCTCTGGCTTTCCAAAGCAGCCTCATCCGCTTCTTCTCTTGAAATCCCTGCCTTCTTCGCTGCCCTTTCTGCACCTAGAAGCATGGCATCATCTCCATACTCTCCAGGAATAAATTGGGCTGCCGTAAATTCCGGATTTCTAAGATGACTTCGCTCGTCATGGGAAGGATACAGGCGGCGCGGTGCCAAAGACGCGCTTTCCGTGCCACCGGCGATGACCAAGTCACAATCCCCGCTTCGTATTTTAGAAGCCCCTATATCTATGGCAGAAAGACCGGATGCGCATTGCACATCCAAAGTGATGGCAGGAATGCTCGCCGAAAGCCCTCCTTCTAGAAGAGCCAAGCGCCCTATATTGCCTCCTGGTCCCACCGCATTGCCGCAAAGAAGTAAATCCGGACTATCTCCTAAAAGATAGCGATGAGACAGCTCCAAAAGCACCTTGCCCCCTAGCACCTCTGGGCGAACGGTCTTAAATATGCCATAGCGGATACCGAAATGACTGCGAAGGCCGCCAATGATATATACCCTACTCATTTGATTTCCTCACAAACAAAACAAAGCCGATGGGTATAAGCCATCCACTTTCCCCTTTCTTTTTCTAAATAGATCGGATCCCCTGCGTAAATAGGAGCATGAAACCGAAAACGCAGTGCCCCGTGGATGGACTTTTCCAAGGCCAGCAGCAGCTGAAAACCGCTGACCACAGGGTGCTTCCCTTGATGAATGGTATTGTGATCCCCTAAAGCCTTGCTACATGCTTCCACCTCTTCGGCAGAAAAGGTCCGCCAATAGGTACCGTGCCTTTCCTCTGGAAGGTCCCTGGGCTCTCCTTTTCTAGGAAGTAGGGAAATCTTCATTTCCTCTCCCTCCCGTCCCCTAGATAGCATCACTCGCACCAGACGACCCTCTTGGATGGTCCTCTCCAAAGGACCATCTTTCCCTGGACGATATACCAATTCAGCCATCACCATGCCTTGCCACTCCGGTTTCCATACGCGGCAAAGCTGTCTTATCATATCTAACACGAAATGTCACCTTTCTATCACACAGGAAAATGCCCTGCCTAGTGGAATCAGAAAAGGAT
>DJPC01000067.1:2186-2759 GCA_002439665.1 Dialister sp. UBA6422 | reverse complement strand
TCAGAAAAGGATGTCCCATAACCTATGGCTCTCCCCTATGAAGGAATAAAAAAGCTGTGACAGAAAAAGTCCCATCACAGCCCATCATTAAAACTGACGAATCAATTTCTTCCGATACTTACTAACCAAGAAAGAAGCCAATACAATCTTAGCCAAATCTCCCGGAAGGAAGGGGAACATGCACATCACCATAGATGGCCAGATGCCTGTGCTAGTGAGAAACATAAACCAAGCAAGCCCCATGGCATAGCACACCGCTGTCCCAAGCACTGTTGCCAGCAGCATATTCTTAAAAGAATCGCCCCACTTTTCCATCACAAAGCCTACCACAAAAGCCATAGGAGCAAATCCCACAATAAATCCCCCCGATGGCCCTGCCAATACAGAAAAGCCAGCTCGCATCATAGAAAAGACAGGCACCCCTGCCATACCTAAAATGAGATAAATGATAAGAGAAATAAGACCATACCGTTTCCCTAAAAAACCACCGGCCATCAAAGCCGCAAAGGTTCCTAAAGTAATCGGCACGGGCTGGATCGGAATGGTCAGCTGAGAACATACCGCACAAACTGC
>DJPC01000067.1:1427-2149 GCA_002439665.1 Dialister sp. UBA6422 | reverse complement strand
ACATAGGACTTGCATATGGACAGAATTGTTATTACTCATGATATCCTCCTGTTGACGATTGATGCATTTATTATAAGCGGTATCATTCTATATGTCAACTACATTTATTATATGGTTGACATATGGAATGATGTGATTTTCAAGGTGGATGGAAACGCATGGTAATATGTGGTATATAGGTTTAGGGTTTAGGGTTTAAGGTTTGTGGTTTTGGGTTTTTTGGTTTAGGGTTTGGCATGCTGCAATGTAAACTCTAACCACACAGTACAAAGATATATTCTATGCATGTAGATATCAAAAATTGGCGGCATATAGGGAGTAAATAGGGGGGCAATCAATGACCGAGTTTCCTCTATTAGCAGAAGATTTTAGACATATGCATGTCATAGAGCCCTCAAACCTATCTCCCTTGACATATTTATATATTTGTTATAAAATATTTATAGGCAAAAGGGATATACCCTCTGCGCACGGCGCCGACGAAAAAACGCAAAATGGTGAATACCTGCAACTTTGCCTAGGGATGAAAAGAATACATAAGAGCTCCGGTCAGACATGGCCGCTTCAACCCGCATGAGGAAACTTCTAGGAATCCTCATGATGTACAACTCCATAGTCGGAAGAAATAAAAGCCTGTAGGAAAAGCAGTGTGTATCTCATTGGATATCTTAAATTGGCGTGTCAATGAGTCCGTGGAACTGTTTTTCTTGCGGGCTTTTTTA
>DJPC01000067.1:0-1368 GCA_002439665.1 Dialister sp. UBA6422 | reverse complement strand
TCTCCCATTTCTAGTCCCTGATTTCTAATTCCCAATCTTCCAATTTATGCTATAATATGTCCTATCCAAAGATGCTATATGCTTTTTTATCATCAAAGAAAGGATATATGATGACTATAAAACAATGGTTGCCACTTCTTGGCATGACTTTATCTGCTTTTATTTTCAATACCTCTGAATTTATGCCCATCGGACTTTTGACCGATATTGCCAATGATTTCCACATGAGCGAATCCGGGGCCGGATCGCTCATCACCATCTATGCCTACGTGGTCATGGCTATGTCACTTCCGCTGATGATGATATTTTCCCGCTGCCCCCTGCGCCCTTTGCTTTTAGGGGTCATCGCCCTTTTTGCTTGCTGCCAGGTATTATCCAGTATTGCCAGCGGATACTATATGCTCCTTGCTGCCCGTATCGGCGTGGCTTGTACCCATTCGATTTTCTGGTCCATCGCCGCTCCCGTAGCTGTCCGCATCGTCCCACCCAAATACCAATCCACCGCCATGGGCATGGTGGTCACCGGCACTTCCATTGCTATGATTTTCGGACTTCCCTTTGGCCGGTTCATCGGACTTTTGGCAGGATGGCGCAGCACGTTCCTCTGCGTAGCCATGATTTCCTTCATCGCCTTAGCATACCTTGCTATTTTCCTGCCGAAAGTTTCAGGCAATGCACCATTTAATATTTCTGACCTTCCCAAAATTTATAAAAACCACGTGCTCCTCGGTTTATTCCTCCTCAGCTTGCTTGTCCCTACGGCTTACTTTACCACCTATAGCTATATCGAACCATTCCTCCTGCAAGTAGGACATTTTTCCAATGACTGGATCACCATCATTCTCACCCTCTTCGGCGGCGCTGGACTTTTGGGAAGCTATCTCTTCTCCCACCTCTACAATGCCCATCGCTACAGCTTCCTTCCTGTATCCATCGGATTTCTCATGCTGTCCCTCTTCCTGCTCCTCCCTGCCAGCGGCCATCTTTTCTCCATCCTTCCCTTAACCGTCCTTTGGGGGATATCAGTCACCGCTTTCAATGTGACCGGGCAAGCAGAAGTCATTCAATCCACCGATAGTGCCACCGCCCCTGTAGCCATGTCCATCCTCTCTGGTATTTACAACCTGGGCATCGGCTCTGGCACCTGGATCGGCGGACTCATCTGCTCTTACCTCTCCATCGCCTACATCGGCTACCTAGGCGCCGCCCTCGCCTTCCTATCCCTCCTCTTCTGCTTCTTCTTCATGATACCGGCTATGAAGAAATAGACCACCTGATTTCGTGAGGATAAATAAAACTAGCTGATAGAGAGACTTCCCGTCTGGGTAATGCTATTAAGTTAAGAATTTGAGCCAGTAAGCATGATTT
>DJPC01000125.1:3150-4816 GCA_002439665.1 Dialister sp. UBA6422 | reverse complement strand
GTGACTGTCAAAAATGGAACCGCTACGGTGAAGAAAGCGGATTTGTATGTGAAAGCTAATGATGCTTATTCAGATGGTAAAACCTCACCACACTATACAGGAAGTGTCAGCGGCTGGGTGAATGGAGATAATGGAAGTGGCTATACCATTGCCTTCGGTGGATCGGAAGCACAAAAACATGAAAAGACACCTGGTACCTATGTGGATAGCATTTGGGCATCTATCAATGGCACTTGGTATGAAAAGGATACAGATATTACCAATTACCACGTTCATATCACACCGGGCACTTTGACAGTGAAAGATAGAGGTGAAGAAATCGAACATCACTGGGACTATCTCTTCAATGACACTCCATGGGATAAAAACTGGAATGAACGGGAGAGAAAGGCAGAAATTCACTTCGTCTCCGGCGGGATGAGATATTAAATGGTTGGTAGTTGCTAGTTGTTAGGGTGTAACAAACAACAAACAACTAATACAGAAGTCATGAATGATATTTTCGTTCATGGCTTCTTTTGTTATACTTATCTGGTAATTAGTGATTAATGATTGGTGATTGGTGACTAGTGACTGGGGATTAGGTTCTTGCTCGGTTACATTTTTTGAAAAGGTAACGGCACGAAACCCTTGAGAACCATACAAATGGAGGAATCATGTCTCGTTATTTATTCTATTTCATCGCCGGGCAGACCATTTGGGGATTGCTTCCGGTTTTCTGGAAAATGCTGTCTCGGTTGGACCCGGTGTATCTTTTAAGTGTGCGTATTATTTTTTCTGCTGTGGTGTGCGGGCTGGTGGCTTTTGTGGGAAAAGAAGGGGCGAAGAATTTGGCCTATTTCCATGATGTTCACTTGATGAAGAAATTGGGCGCCGCGTCGGTATTTATCACCATGAATTGGGGGCTCTATATCATGGCGGTGAATACGGGGCATATTTTCGAGGCCAGCTTGGCTTATTTCATCAATCCCATCATTTGCCTTCTGTTCTCAGCTCTCTTTTTCAAAGAACCTTTAAATGGTTGTCAGAAGGCTTCAGCAGTGGTAGCGGCCGCAGGTATTCTTTTGGCTTTTTGCTTGTATGGGGATGTGCCGTGGTTGTCGCTCATCATGTGTTTCCCTTTTGCTATCTATAGTGTCATCAAAAAGACGGTCAATGTACCTGGCATGGTGTCCGTTTTTGTGGAATCACTTTACATGGTACTTCCATCTGCAGTGTATATTCTTTGGATGAATGAGAAGGGACTAGGGGCTAGCGGTGTGCTTTCTGGTTTTGAATGGATTCTTCTTCCCATGACAGGGATACTGACAGCCATTCCTATGGCGCTATTTTCAGCAGGACTTCGAGGGATTTCTTTTTCTGCTGCTTCCATTCTGATGTATTTATCTCCCGGAATTCAGATATTTCTTGCTCTTTTCTATGGAGAAACTTTATCGCCTATTATGCTCATCAATTTTGCCTTTGTTCTGGTGGCAGTGATGCTGTATAGTTTGGGAGCAGTGAGAAAATAGAGAGTTTGTTGTTAGTTGTTCGATTTACCAGCTTTGTCCTTTTGTTAGAAACTTGCCGAGAAAAAAGTGGCATGGGTTTAGGAATTAAGGTGTATCTGCTACCCCTTATACCTTAACTCAATGAGGCGCTGGCTTTGCGTGATATGTGTAGTAAG
>DJPC01000125.1:0-3041 GCA_002439665.1 Dialister sp. UBA6422 | reverse complement strand
CCCTAGAATCGATTTTGTGATATAATAAAATTGTATAATGTTTAATTTTGAGAGTATTTTATATACTCTCTTTTTTATCCGTAGAATAAATTGCTGTTTTGCTGATGTTTGTTAGTTGTTGGTTTCATTACCGAGCACTTTTATGACAATCTGCCAAGACGAAAGAAACATTGTCTTAGGATGTAAGGTTTATTTGTTTATCCAGAGACCTTACATTCATGAGGTTCTGTCTTTGTGGGGCCTGTGCAGTCATCACTCGAGATGCAAACCAAACAACAGATCACTAGCAACTAACAACCAATATCAGACAGTCAGTATTTCTATGGAGAAGGAGTACGTATGGACTTCGAATGGAAGGAAGGAAAAATCATCAATACCCCGCTAGAGGGGCAGATGAAAAACTCTTACATCGACTATGCCATGTCGGTCATTGTGACCCGCGCATTGCCTGATGTACGAGATGGTTTAAAACCAGTACACCGCCGCATTCTCTATGCCATGAGCGAAGCAGGAATGCTGCCGGGGAAGGCTTATAAAAAGTCTGCTCGTATCGTCGGTGATGTATTAGGTAAGTATCATCCCCATGGTGATACAGCGGTATATGAATCGGCAGTCCGCATGGCCCAGGATTTCTCGACTCGCTATCCTTTGGTGGATGGGCATGGGAACTTTGGCTCTGTAGATGGTGACTCCGCAGCTGCTATGCGTTATACAGAAATGCGTATGGCAAAGATTACCGTGGAAATGCTTCGGGATATCGATAAAAATACGGTAGATTTCATGCCGAACTATGATGGTTCTCTCCAGGAACCATTGGTACTCCCTTCTCGCATTCCAAATCTTTTGGTCAATGGCTCCTATGGTATCGCTGTCGGTATGGCCACCAATATTCCACCCCATAATCTTTCTGAAGTGGTAGATGGTCTTTGTGCTATGATCGATCGTCCGGATATCACCATTGATGAACTGATGAAGTATATCAAAGGTCCTGATTTCCCGACAGCTGGTATCATCCAGGGGTATAAGGGGATTGAAGATACGTATCGTTCTGGTCGTGGCAGCATCACCGTCCGTGCTAAAACGGATATCGAGGAAATGGAACGTGGTAAGCACCGCATTGTAGTGACAGAAATTCCATACCAGGTAAATAAAGCTCGTCTTATCGAATCCATTGCCGATTTGCAGCGCCAGAAAGTATTAGATGGCATTACAGCTCTTCGCGATGAATCTGATAGAAGCGGTATGCGTATTGCTATCGAGCTTCGAGCTGATGTGAATCCAGAAATTATGCTGAATAATTTATTCAAGCATACACAGATGCAAATTAATTTTGGCGCTATTATGCTGGCTTTGGTGGATGGACATCCAAGAATCCTCAATTTGAAGCAGATTCTCTACTATTACCTGAAACACCAGGAAGAAGTGATCACCCGTCGCAGCCAGTACGAATTGGACAAGGCCAAAGCTAAGGCTCACATCTTGGAAGGTCTTTTGATCGCACTGGATCATATCGATGAAGTCATCAAAACTATCCGTGAATCCCGCACCGATGATGTGGCTAAGAGCGCTTTGATTTCTAAATTTGGCCTTTCTGAAAAACAGGCTATTGCCATTTTGGATATGCGTCTCCGTCGCCTCACTGGTCTTGAAAGAGATAAATTGGAAGCTGACTATAAAGACGTGAAAGAAACCATTGCTTACTTGGAAGATCTACTCTCCTCTAGAGAAAAGATTTTAGGTGTGGTCAAAACTGAACTTTTGGATGAAAAGAAAAACTTCGGTGATGATCGCAGGACGGAAATCACTGCGGCTAAAGAGGATTTCTCTTTGACAGACCTTATTCCTGATGAACCTATGACCATTACCTTGACTAAGCAAAACTATATCAAGCGTATGGATTCTGCAGATATTCGTGTCCAGAAGAAAGGTGGCCGCGGTGTATCGGGGATGAAGATGAAAGATGAAGATTATGTATGGAAAATTCTAAATACGTCCACCCATAATCGCATTCTCTTCTTCACTAATAAGGGTAAAGTCTATATGAAGACTGCCGTGGAATTCCCGAAATCTACTAGAACAGCTAGAGGCAGTGCACTCATCAATTTCATTCCGAATCTAGCAAGAGATGAAAGAGTGACAGAACTCCTTGATGTGGATAACATCCAGGAAGGTACGAAGTACCTCTTGATGATTACCAAGAAAGGCTATGTAAAGAAAACGGGACTTTCTGAATATAAGAACATCAATAAGAATGGTCTTATTTCTATTCGCCTCAATGAAGGAGATCGTTTGGCAGCCGTTTTGGCTATCACTGGGGATGAAGAAATCATTCTGGGAACTAAATGGGGCATGGCAATCCGCTTCTCTGTAGGAGATAGTGAAGTACGCTCCATGGGTAGAGCGGCTGCTGGTGTCCACGGTATCAAACTCTCCGATGATGATGAAGTCGTAGGCGCTTGTATCGCTGCGGATAAAGATATCTTTACCATTTCAGCAGATGGTAATGCGAAGAGAAATAAAGCCTCTGCTTATCACATCCAAAGCCGCAATGGTAAAGGAGTACGTAATTTCCGCAAAGGATATGAAATAGTAGCTCTGGTAGCTGCCGATGACAATGATGAACTGGTTGGTGTTTCTGAACAGGGCATTACCATCAAGACAAAAGCCAGTCAAATCACCAGCAAAAAAGCAAAAGCTGGTCAAGGCGTCATTCTTCAGAGATTAGAAGATGGCGACCGCATTGCTTCCATTGATGTTCTTTCTGGTCAAGGAGAAGAACAGACAGAAGAATAAATGAATGGGTCACTAGAAAAGAGATTCTGTGAAATAGACATATTTCATGGAATCTCTTTTTGTGTATCAGTTAGAAGTGGTAGGTAGACATGTTGATGGTTGTGTGGTTTAATTGCGGGAACTTTTGGAGCAACGTGCCATGAAGAAAGAGGTTTAAGGTTTGGGGTTTAAGGCTTAAAAACTTAGCCATAAAACCAGAAACCTTTAAACCAATAGCTCTACATATTTGTGCGGATTGAAGAGAAAGA
>DJPC01000148.1:8146-13198 GCA_002439665.1 Dialister sp. UBA6422 | reverse complement strand
CATTCTGATATATATTCTCAAAATGTTTCACGTGAAACAAATGAGTCAGAAATAGGAAAGAATATGGCTATGTCTATATCTGGTATTTTGACTAGGAAATGGTCTAAAGAATATCAGATGGATATACCCATATGCATCACTAGGAGCCAATCATACAGTCAAAGGAGTGAGTGTCATGGCAGAAGAAAAGAATCAAATAGTAGATGTGAATCGGTATCTGGTCAAAGAAGGCAGTAAAGTCAATTTGAAGAAGTATTCCACCACTTGCGATGTGAAGGTGGATAAAGCCAAAGTCAAATCTTTGTATTTTCCAGAAACCATAGAGCAGCTGAAAGATTTGCAGGAAAAACTCTATGCCCAAAATACCTATGGGCTGATTATCGTATTGCAGGCCATGGATGCGGCAGGTAAGGATGGCACGGTTAATCATGTATTTGCCAATCTGGACCCAAGCGGTGTAAAAGTTGTTTCTTTTAAACAACCAACCACGGAAGAAAAGGATCACGATTATATGTGGCGTATCAATAAAGCCCTGCCAGAAAGGGGCGATATTGGTATTTTCAATCGTTCCCAATATGAAGATGTCATTGTAACCCGCATTCACGACTTGATTCACCAAGGACAGCTTCCTAAGGATCTGATTCATAAAGATATTTGGCAAGAACGATATGAACAGATTAACAACTGGGAAAAATATTTATCTCAAAATGGATTTCCTATGATTAAAATCTTCCTTCATGTATCGAAAGAGGAACAACAGAAACGATTGATGGATCGTATTTTTAATCAACAGAAAAATTGGAAATTTTCTATGTCCGATATTCATGAAAGACAGTATTGGGACCAGTACCAGTCGTTGTATGAAGAAATTTTAGGAAAAACATCCACTGCGTATGCACCTTGGTATATCGTACCGGCGGATAATAAATGGTATACCCGCTATGTGGTGGCGCAAATCACCTGCGAAGCACTCAAAAAAATCAACCCTCAATTCCCTGAATTGGCACCGGATATCAAGGAACAGTTAGAAAAATTTAAACAGCTGATTTCTCACGTGGATGTCAAGTCCTTGGAAGAAATACAAGAAGCTATGAAAGATGAAAGTAAGTAGCCATAGAGTAAGGGTCTGACGTGAATTTTACTTTCTATGGTATAATAAGAATTGATGTGTATCACATCTATGAAGTGTAATCAATGAATTCACAATGAGGTGATTTTATGAAAAAGACAATCGCTATGGCGATCGCACTGGTGGCTCTTTCCACAGCAGCCTATGCCTCTCCTCAAACCACATTCAGACCAGGAGAAACCGAAATCAATGTAGGTATGTGGGATGCTTCCACGAAAAGCCAAAATTATAAATCAGATGGAGATTGGAACTTTTTAGGCGGTGCTACCTACGGTATTACCGATCGATGGGCAGCTCAGTACCAGTACACCGGTCTTCATACAGATGATACCAGTGGCAATATGAATGAAATCAATGCACTGTATTCCTTGCATCCTAATGTAGCTGCTTTTGGGGGATGGAATCACATTTCTCTTAAAGATTTCCCAAGAAGCGTATTTTCTGATGGCAAAGTGACCAATAATGTATTGCAGGTAGGGGTCGTAGCTCGTCAGCCTATTAGCGATGCCATTGATGTATATGCCAAAGGCGCTTTAGGCACGGAAGAAACATCCATGTGGGAAGCCGGTGTCAATATGGCATTGGATAGAGACCTGGATCTCAATGCAGGCTATCATTACATCAACACCCATGGAAATAGCGATAGAAACGTATCTTTCAAAGGATTCTTAGCTGGTGTTTCTTATCGTTTTGGCGGCCATGATCCAGTGACCCGTTTCAATGATGAAACAGAACCTGACTATGATTTTGAAGGTGCAGCAGAAGAGGAAGAACCGACCGGTGTATCTGTGGTGACTAAAACAGATCAACCGCTAAAAACCGCAACGCCTGTAGAAGTACCGGCTGATGAACCGGTAGCGGCTCCAGAAAATGATTACTATTTCAATAGTGTTCATTTTGGCAGTGATTCTGCTGCCATATCTGATGCCCAGAAAGTCAATTTGGATGCTTTTGTCAAAGAGGCCAAAACCACAGGACATGTATTCAAACTGGTAGGTCGCACGGATCCAACAGGCAGTGCCGATTATAATAAAGAATTGGCTGCTAAGAGAATCAAAGCAGTCAAAGATTATGCCGTATCCCAAGGCGTGGATGGCACGAAATTGGTAGAAATGATTAAAGGGGCTGATGAAGCCACTGGTAGTCATGAAGAAAATAGAAGAGTCGATGTATTTGAACACAAATAAAGAGACGAAGTAAACCTATTTCTTTTTGTGTCAGAAGCATATGGCATGTTACCATACCAAAAGAGGTAGAATTCTGCTTAAAAAAGTAGAATTCTACCTCTTTTGATTATAGCATTCAGAAAGAAGAATAGAGTCAGTATATTTTCTTTATAGAAAGGCATAAAAGATGGTTTGGTGAAAGCAAAACCTAGCCATATATCCTTTTTCTGCTATAATGAGTGAGAATGTATGGAAAGGAGCTTACAACTATGTATAAAGTGGCAATTTTTGATATGGATGGAACCATTTTAAATACATTGGAAGATTTAACGATTTCTACCAATTACGCATTGGAAAACATGGGAAAGCGCCATCACTTTCCGCCGGAACTGGTCAAGCTTTGTTATGGATGTGCCATTGATGCGGATATGGAAAAAGCACTGGCTATGGAAGCAGGATGCCCAGGGGACGATCTAGAATACATAGGAAATCAAATTCCCTTGGAAAAATATGGATTTGGAGAAAAAGAAGTACAGCAGCTGAAATCTATTTTTACTGCGTATTATAGCGCCCATTGTCAGCTGCACAGCTGTCCCTATGAAGGGATTCCCCAGGTACTGACTGCTTTGAGAGACCAAGGTATTCACACGGCCGTGGCTTCCAATAAAGATGATGCGGATGTGCAATCCTTAGCGACTGCTCAATTTCCGGGCCTATTTGATGTAACTATCGGGAATAGTCCGGCGGTACGTCGCAAACCGGATCCGGATATGTTGCTGAACGTTTTAGATCGGTTACATTTGACGCCTAAAGATGCCATTTATATTGGGGATTCTGAAGTGGATATAGAAACAGCCAAACGGGGAGGCATGCCTTGCATTTCTGTCACCTGGGGATTTAGAACCAAAGATTTTCTCCTCCGTCATGGGGCTTCCTGTGTCGTAGAAACAGCGAAAGAATTAGAAAAGCAATTGGGAATCAGTAAGTTATCTAGAGATGGAAAGATGTAAGTAGCGGATAGTCATTCATTCATCTTTTAACGGGTAAGAAAATGGACTGTCCATGGTTGCTGGTTGTTAGTTGTTGTTTGCCCTAACAACTAACAACAGTGAGTCATAGCTATTTACTTACCATACATCATAGAAAGAAGGACATAGTATGCAATTAACCATGATACATTTGGTGGTAATGATACTCACTGTAGCAGTTGTTATTGGTGTGGGAATTTACAGTTCCCGTTCTGTCACCTCTGCGGCTGGATATAGTGTGGGTGGAAGAAGTGCTGGTGCTCCTTTGGTGGCAGGCAGTATTGCCGGTACAGTGGTAGGCGGCGGAGCTACAGTAGGGACGGCACAGCTGGCTTACAGTTTTGGCTTATCGGCATGGTGGTTTACGTTAGGAAGCGGTATCGCTTTTATTGTCATGGGGATTTTCTATGCCAAGAAAATGCGCGGCACTGGACTAGAAACGATTCCCCAATTTCTATCCCTTCATTATGGCAAAAAAGCCGAAGAGCTCTCTTCGGCGATTTCCTCTATTGGTATTTTATTTTCTGCTGTAGCTAGTTCCCTTCCGGGAATTGAAATCATTTCAGAAGTCTTTCATATAGATCCTATCTTATCTTCGGTGATTTTGGTTCTTTTGGTGGCAGGATATACTTTCTTTGGTGGAATGAAATCAGCTGGCGTGGGCGGTATGCTCAAAATGGGCATTATTTGGGTGGCTCTTTTCATTGCTGGATTTGAAGCGTTCTTAGCGTTGCAATCGACCTCCTATACATGGGAGACCGATCCGGCTCAGCTTAGTTTATTCGGACGGGGATTAGAACCTTCCTTGGCCAATCTATGTTCTGTGGTGATTGGTATTTTATGTACCCAGACATATATCCAGTGCATCTTTTCTGCCAATACCCCAGTGACAGCTTCTGTAGGATGTTTCCTGGCAGCCCTTATTGTCATACCTGTGGGACTTCCTTCTGTGGCGGTGGGGATGTATATGCAAGCTTTTTATCCTGAGGTAATGCCTATCATGGTTTTACCGACCTACTTGATCAATGAAGTCAATCCTATCTTAGGTGGCTTGGCGATGGGAGGTATCATCCTCTCTTTGGTGGGCGGCATTGGCGGTTTGTCACTTGGTATCGGCACCATGCTTGCCAAAGATATGGTAGCACCTATAGCTAAAATCACCAAAGATGGACAGCTATTGGTATTAACAAAAATCACGGTCCTGGCTGTGATGGGACTGGCTTGCGCGATTTCTGTTATGAATCGAGGAAGCGAAGTGCTGTTTTGGAATTATATGTCCATGTCTCTTCGTGGGGGCGGTATATTCCTTCCTTTATCCTTGGCTGTTTTCTGCCCTGGACATTTGAAACCGATGTGGGCCGTGATTTCTATGATTGGAAGTACCGTAGCCTCGCTTGTGGATATTCTCTTTATCCACCTTCCTATAGACCCACTTTTTGTGGGACTTGCGGTCAGTGCTATTCTAGTACTGCCAGGACTTACTATGAAAAAGAAATAACCCTGGATTTGCTTTTGTTTCACGTGAAACTTTTTGAGAATATATATCAGAATGTTTCACGTGAAACAAATCAGATGAGGCCATCAAAAATGAGGATGTGATACCATACTTTCCATGGGATCACATCCTCATTTTTAGAAATAGAATCTATATGCCATTTCTTTTAGCTTCCCTTTAGGGGATTTGATACAGGTTGATTGGGGAGCTTACGTGGTATAAGGTGCCGGTGAC
>DJPC01000148.1:2000-8013 GCA_002439665.1 Dialister sp. UBA6422 | reverse complement strand
GCATTTTATCACAGCCCTGTTTTTTATTCTTCTATATCTCCTAAACATTGAGATTTATGTTTGAACATTTTTCCCATAATGCTATGGAGCTCATCCAATGCATCAGGATTTAAGGAATAATAAATATGTTTTCCTTCTCTTCGATCAAGAACCAGCCCAGATTCTACCAATACTTTCATATCATGAGATAAGGTAGGCTGGGTGATGGCAAAAGCTTCTTGCAGTTTATAAGCACACTGGGGCCGGCAGGAAAGCATATCTACAATTTTTAAACGCTTCGGATCAGAAATCGCTTTCAGTGCTTTGGCTGTATTGATGTAAATTTTTTCCATAATGGTCTCCGTAATAGATAAATTGAATTATTTCAATTGAAAGGGTATCAAAGATAAGAAAAAAAGTCAAGTGTAAAGGCAAAGTGATTGGTAGTGATTCTTTTTTATTAAAGAGTTTTCTTTTGTAGGATCGATCGTAGATACCAGTTTTATAGCAAACCTAGTTTTTATTTCAAAAAAGTGGTAAACTATACAAAGAAATAGCAAAATCCCTTGCTATAATTTGGTCGTAGAGGTGATAAACATGGCAGAAGTAACTGAAAAAACTGTTGTTGTACGTGGCGTAGATAAATACGCAGTATCTGATCTGAAACGTGTTTACGGTAGTGTCAATTATCAGGGTGGAGAATTCGTATTCCTCCAGTTCCCCGTTGTTGGTGATACTGTAAGAGAATATCGTCCAGACAGCTACACCACAGCAATTCAGCTGGGAGACGAAATTTTTGATGGTCAGACTTTCCATTATCATGTAACCCTTACCTATGATGGTCACGTAAGAGAAGTGGCTTATCTGGGACTGGATGATGCAGGTAGACCGGATACCGTGGATGTTGAATAAGAAACCTCATAAAAAGGCGCAGCGAAAGCTGTGCTTTTTTGTTTGGAAAATAAAGATTCGTAGCTAAGCATGATAGGCCTTTTATGTTTCACGTGAAACATAGATAGAGGCCTTTCCCCAGTCATCATCAATCCCTCATTCCTTAGTTTGATCCACTATTCATTCTAAAATATTCCGTGCGAATTACATCGAAAAATGCTATACTAATAAAGACTATCGGTGAAAGGAAGAAAACTATGGGAACCATCATCAGCATCATCAATCAGAAAGGCGGCGTGGGGAAAACAACCACGGCGGTGAACCTAGCGGCGTACCTGGCAGATAAGGGAAAAAAGACGTTATTAATTGACGAAGATTCCCAGGGAAATTCGACCAGTGGTTTATCGAGTGAAGTGGATTTCAAAGGAAATCTGTATGATGTATTGCTGGATGATCAGCCAGTGGAAGAGGCCATTGTTAAAACGGCCATTAAGAAGTTATGGATTTTACCTTCTTCCATTGATTTGGCTGGTGCAGAAATTGAACTGGCTAATGTAGCCGATCGAGAAACTCTTTTAAAACGGAAAATAGCCTCTTTGAAAGAAGAGTACGATTATATTCTCATAGATTGCCCGCCTTCCTTGGGACTGATGACTTTGAATGCTCTAGTGGCATCAGATTCCATTCTGATTCCTATTCAGGCAGAATTTTATGCCCTGGAAGGACTTTCTCAATTGGTTAAGACTGTACAGATTGTGAGCCGAAAACTCAATCCAGCTCTTCATATTTTGGGGATTTTGCTCACCATGTTTGATGGGAGAACCAATCTTTCTATCCAGGTGGCAGAAGAAGTGAAGAAATATTTCGGTTCCAAAGTATTCAAAGTCGTTATTCCAAGAACGGTAAAATTATCGGAAGCACCTAGCTTTGGCGAACCGATTCTGACCTATGCGCCTAAGTCAAAGGGAGCAGAGGCGTATAAGAAGTTATGCCGGGAGGTATTGAAACGTGAGTAAAAAGAAATTGGGTCGCGGACTGGGGTCTCTCTTAGAGAGTGCTCTTGATGAAAATGGAAAAGTGATTGATTTGGACCTTTCCAAGATCCACCCCAATCCTTTTCAGCCTAGGCGATCTTTTGATGAAGAATCCCTGCAGCATCTGGCGGATTCTATCAAATCCAATGGGGTGATCCAGCCGGTCACTGTGCGGTATAAAGATGAAGATGGCAATTTTGAATATGAACTGGTTACAGGAGAGCGTCGGTATCGGGCAGCTCAATTGGCTGGTCTTTCTACCATTCCGGCCATCTTGACATCCTATGACAATAAAGCCATGGCTGAGGTGGCGCTCATTGAAAATCTGCAAAGGGAAGATTTAAATCCCATAGAAGAATGTGAAGCCTATACGTACCTCATGGATACCTATCATTTGAAACAAGATGAATTGGCTAAGACCGTAGGGAAAAGCCGTTCCTATGTGGCCAATATGCTTCGCCTGGCTGCGCTTCCTGAGGAAGTGAAGGAAATGGTGCAGCATAGGGAAATCACCATGGGGCAGATTCGTCCTGTACTGGCACTTAATAGTGAGGCAGAACAGCTGCAGATGGCACGGCAAATTGTCAAAGAAAAAATGTCCGCTCGCCAATCCGAAAAAGTAGCCCAGGCTAAAAAAGGAAAAAAGAAGCATAAGTCTAAAGAAGACCAGCAGATTGTAGATTATTTAAAATCCATTGAAGAAAAGCTGGGCATGTCTGTAGGCAGCCGGGTGCAAATCAAATTGGGACGAGGCAAAAAAGCCCATCAAGGAACGATTTCTATTTCTTTTAAAAACGAAGAAGAATTCCAGCGGATTACGGAATTCCTTAACCAGACCAATCAATAATCAGGAGAATAACCAAAAATGTTGTGGGAAAATCATACATTGCTTTATGGAGCCGCCGGACTGCTGGTGGTATTGATTTTATTTTTAGCATTTCAGATTCTGATGCTGCGGAATCAATTGAGCCGTCTTTCTAAAAAATATAAGTATTTCATGAATGGAGAAGACGGTGGTTCTTTGGAATTGAAATTATCTACAGAAGTACGAGAACTTCGAGAAATGGTCAATTCCTCAGAAAATATGCTGCATCAGCAGGAATTACTGGCTACCATGCAGCTCCAGTCTTTCCAAAAAGTAGGATTGGTTCGTTATGATGCATTTGATGATACGGGAGATAAATTGTCTTTTTCACTGACCGTATTGGATGGGAAAAACAATGGATTTATTCTCTCTTCTCTAGCAGGCCATGATACATCTCGCATTTATGCCAAGAAGATCGTTAATGGTCAGTGCAAAGAAGCGCTTTCTTCCGAAGAAGCAGAAAGTATCAATATGGCTTTGGAAACATTGATGCCAGATATGGCTAATGAAGGGCAAAATGTGACCCCTGAAAGACAGGAGTCTTTGTCCCAGAGCCAGCCGGCCAATCATAAAATTGATATGAAATAAAAGAGTCTATCATTCATAGACCCTATGGGATACAGGTGACTGGTGACTTGTGATTCATGACTAGGAATGGATTTCCAGTCACTGATGACAAGGTGCTTAGTCACCCTTTCTATATAAAAAGAATCGAGATATAGATATACATGAAGAAAGAAATGAATCCTGAAACCGGTGACGTGAATTTTCACTTCACTAGAAAGGAATTACAGAGACTCAAACTGGGAGTAGCCGCAGCGGGTGTTCTTTTTGTAGTGAGTGTAGGGACTGCTTTATATAGTGCTGTCTCTATGGGAACCTTGCGGGGAGAAAATCAGCTGTACCAAAATCAGCTTCAAATGGCACAGAAAAAAATGGAAGCCATGGAAGAAAAGACAAAAACCATTGAAAAATTATCTGGTCAATTGCAGGATATGATTAAGGCCAATAACAATGGTGCTGGGCAGAATATGACCCAAACCGGAGAAGGCGGACAAGGCGGTGCTTCAACCGTGCCAGATCATGCGAAAAGTGATTCTTCCTCTAGCCAAAAAGATGGACAAGATGATGGCGATGGCCACGGGGATATCACCACGCCGGGGGAGCTTTTAAAGGTACTTCGCAAACTGGATACCCGCATGGATACCCAACTGAAAACCATGATCGTCCTTCGGGAGCAGCTCATCAATCAAACCTATGGCATGCAAGTGGCGATGATGCATAATTCTACCTCATCTACTACACCGGATATTTGGCCTGTGTCAGGACAGATTTCTAGCCCCTTTGGGTTTAGAAGCAGTCCTGGTGGGATCGGTTCTACTTTCCATGAAGGCATTGATATTGCCGCTGATTATGGTACGCCAGTAGAAGCGACTGCATCAGGGGTAGTGACCCAAGCAGGCTGGGTCGGTGGATATGGTTACTTGGTAGAAATCAAACATGAAGGTGGCGTTACTACTCGGTATGGACACAATTCTGCTGTGCTGGTTACCGTAGGACAGGAAGTCAATCAAGGAGATGTGATTTCTTTAATCGGTAGTACAGGAAACAGTACAGGTCCGCACTGCCATTACGAAGTCCGTATCAATGGGGATGCGGTAGACCCATCCTATTTCCTGCCTGGTTTACATTGATGATTTGTAAAAGTATGAACAGTCATAGTTCCATATGAAAAGCGGCACTGATGGGTGCCGCTTTTCATATGGAATAGACAGTAATGAAAACAGATATCAAAATGTTTCACGTGAAACAAAAGGGAGTGATACTTCTTCAGTTTCTTCTTAGCCAGCAGGAGATGGATAAGCAGGTGCTTTTAGCATCCAAGTAAAAGAGCCTATCACTGACCATTCCCTTAGAATATCTGGCCTCTTATTTCATAAAGAGTATTAAATTTGCTATAATACAGAAAATATATATTGATCGCAAGTAGGAGGACATATGGCCCATATACAGGAAGCGGAATCCTTATTTTTACAAGGAGAATTTCAAAAGAGTTTTGATGCATTACAAGAACTGACCCAAGAGAAATCTCAAGGCAGAGCCCAGTACTTATTGGGACTGTTTTATTTTTATGGCATTTTGGTCCCAGAAGACAATGATATGTTTTCAGACTATCTAGATAAAGCGTGGGAAGATAAAGAGCTCTTATCTTTTATGTGCATTATTTATATGAGAGATGATAGCAAAGAACGTACCCAGGCGTATCGAGAATTGATGAAGCTTCTTCGAGAACAAGCCAAAGAAGAAGATCCCTGGGCTATGCATCAGATTGGTTTGATGTATGAAAAAGGATTGGGGATTCATGAAGATATGGAAAAGGCACTCACGTGGTATGAAAAAGCGGCCAATCTAGGTTTGGTCATGGCCATGGCTGATGCAGGAAAATTATATTTTAGTGAAGGCCAGCCTTTCTATGATCCCAAGAAGGGATTTTATTGGTATTTGAAAGGAGCGGCTTTGGGCTATCATGTGGCAGAAGTGCGTTTGGCAGATTGTTATTATTGCGGGATGGGTGTGGAAGAAGATCCAGAAAAGGCAGAGGTTTGCTTTAAGAGAGCCGCTGACCATGGTGACTTAGAAGCCTGTGATGCCCTAGGGACTTTGTATGTATTAGGGGATGACCTGCATCGAGATGAGAAAAAGGCTCTTTTGTATTTTCAAAAAGGCGCAGAAAGAGGTTCGGCTAGTTGTTACTATAAGTGGGGAGATTGTTTCTTTTATGGCCGCGGCGTAGCAGTCAATCATCAAAGAGCACTGGAACTGTATGAAAAAGCCTGGGACTTGGGATATACTCCGGCGGCTGCGGCTATCGGTATGATGTACATCATGGGCCTTTTAGGGGAAAACCAAGAAGAATTAGGTTTCAAATGGGTACAAAAAGCCGCTGATGCAGGGGATGTCAATGGACTGGCTTATGTAGGAAATTGCTATGCAGAAGGGTTAGGCGTTTCTCCTGACCCTTATAAAGCCAAATCGTATTTACAAGAAGCAGCGGATCAAGGGCAGATTGAAGCTATTTGTAAATTGGGCGAGCTGGCGATGCAGGAGGAAAATTATTTTGAAGCGGTGAAACGATTTAAAGAAGCAGCAGATGAAGGATATGTACGGGCAGAAAATTTCCTAGGAATTTGCTACGCCAAAGGATTTGGTGTTCCGCGGAATCTCCGCATGGCAGAAGAATGGT
>DJPC01000148.1:0-1905 GCA_002439665.1 Dialister sp. UBA6422 | reverse complement strand
AAGTTTCACGTGAAACTTTTTGATAGTTGTTATCATATAAGGAGATTTTGCTATGCTTAGAACGGAAGGAGAAGAATTATTTCTCCAGTGCCAAATCGATAAAGCATTACCTATTTTAAAAGAAGAAGGGAAACAGGGAAATGGTAGGAGCATGTACCTATTGGGGACGATTTACCGAGAAGGGTATGGACATGTGACGGCTGATGAAGATATCGCCACCTCTTGGTTTCAAAAGGGGAAAGAATTAGGAAATTCTTTGTGCGGCGTATCTTTGATAGGAAGTGCATCAGGAAATAACTTATGGGATTTGGTGAATATTTTCTTTGCTAAGGCCTTAAGAGAAGCAGCCGCTGGAGATGTGCTAGCCATGGATGAAGTGGGACGCTTTTATACCGAAGGGGGCGTGATGTACAAACCAGAAGAGGGACTGAAATGGATCACCAAATCAGCTCTTTTTGAATATTGGCGGGGCCTATATGATATGGGACGCATGTATCAAGAAGGGGTGATTGCCGCCCAAAGCGATGAAAAAGCCATGGCTTGTTATAAAAAAGCCGCTGCTTTTGGAGATGCTTATAGTGCCTATCAATTGGGACTCTATGGACTAGATCACAGCCAAACCGTGCATGAAGTAGAAACTTCTGTCAAATGGCTGGAAAGTTCTTTTGCCCATGGCAATGGGGACGCAGCTCTTGTATTAGGGACTTTCTATGAAAATGGTGGAGATGGTCTCATAGAGATGAAACCAGATACGGCGATCACATGGTTTGAAAAAGGATTATCTGTAGGACAGGCAGAATGCGCTGCCGAATTGGCTTTTTATTATAGAGAGGGGATTGTAGTTCCCAAAGATAAGGAAAAAGCGTTGGCCCTTTATAAAAAAGCAGTGACCTTAGGGGATGAAGATAGTTTATTCTCTTTGGCTCTTTTATACATGGAAAATAAAGAAGAAGAAAAAGCACTTCCTTACCTTCTAAAGGCTGCAGAAACGGGCAATCGAAAGGCCCAATATATGGCAGGTTACATGTATATCTTCGGCAAAGGAACAGAAGAAAATCGAGAAGAAGGGATTTTCTATTTGGAGCAGGCTGCCCAGGGAGGAGACCAAGGAGCAGAAAAATTATTGGCAGAATTGGGCGTTTCTGCTTTGTAATATATCTTGGGGTATGAAATAAGAACATAGGGAGATACGAATATGCCAGGTGCATTAGAAGAAGCAGAAAGGTTATATATAGAAGGAAAATGCAAGGAAGCCAAACCGCTTTTCCAAATGGCAGCTAAGGAAGGAAATCCTAGGGCCATGTATTTTATGAGCCAATATGGAATGTTTCAGCAAGGCAATTCATGGTTCTATAACCAAGAGGCCAAAGATTGGCTTTTGAGAGGAATAGAAAAAGGAGATCCTTTTTGTGGGATCACCTATATGCTCCATAGCGAGGAGGAAAGGGAAGATTTGTCTTCCAAGGCACCTATCTGGAAAGAAGAATTGGAACATAACGTAGAGGATCCAGTTTCCTTCCAGGTGCTAGCCGATTTTTATCTTTCTTCTGCTCATGGGCAAGACAAAGATGCCATACAAAAAGGATATGACTTACTCAGAAGAAGTGCAGAAATGGGGTATTGGAAAAGTCTAGAAGACCTGGGAATTTTTTATGATGATCTGGGAAAAGGGCCCAATGACTTTGCAAAAGCCAACATGTATTATGAGCAAGTCGCCTCTATGGGGATTCCTGATGGGATATATCGCATGGCCTTTTTATATTATTATGGAAAGGGCATGAAGCCCAATAAAGAGAAGGGACTATACCTTTGGAAAAAAGCAGCAGCTAAGGGACATGCAGGAGCGGCTATGACAGTGGGATTCCTATATTCCTTTAGTACCCAGAAAAAACTTCTGCAAGAAGG
>DJPC01000129.1:8707-9340 GCA_002439665.1 Dialister sp. UBA6422 | reverse complement strand
AGATAGCATTGCTGCTGCTATTTCTTATTCTTATCTGAAACAGCAGCAAGGTGTAGATGCAGTAGCTGCTAGAGCTGGAGAACCTAATAAGGAAACCAAGTATGCATTGGATTATTTCAAAGTCCAGGCACCGACCTATTTGGAATCTGTAGCACCGGGTACCCAGTTGATTTTGGTGGACCACAATGAATCTAAACAGTGCGTAGATGGCGTCAAGGAAGCCAATGTACTGGAACTCATTGACCATCATCGCATTGGTGACTTTGAAACAGCTGGTCCGATCTTTATTCTCGTTCGTCCAGTGGGCTGCGTGAATACCGTCATTTGGGGTCTCTATAAAGCAGCTGGTGTTACACCATCTAAAGAAGTAGCAGGTATGATGTTATCTGCTATTATATCTGATACTGTTTTATTCCGTTCTCCGACTACCACCGAAGAAGACAAGAAAGCTGTAGAAGAATTGGCTAAAATCGCTGGCGTAGATTATGAAAAGTACGGCATGGATATGCTGAAAGCCGGCGCAGATATTTCTGATTATTCTCCAGAGCAGTTGGCTCATAATGATACCAAAGAATTTGAATCCAATGGTAAAACTTTCAGCTGCGGACAGATTTCTGTCATGGATGTAGCACC
>DJPC01000129.1:0-8676 GCA_002439665.1 Dialister sp. UBA6422 | reverse complement strand
AGAAAAAGGCTATGAAGCTTCTTATCTGATGGTCACAGATATTTTAGCAGAAGATACCTATCTGTGGTTCACTGCTGGTGCCGAAGAAGCTGCTGAAAAAGCATTTGGCAAAAAAGTGGAAAATGGGTATGTATATTTGCCGAAAGTCATGTCTCGTAAAAAACAGGTGGCTCCGTTCCTTCTCAAGGTATATGGAGAATAAGAGCTTGTTTGGCAGGCAAATAGATTGCAAGGCATGATTGACTGCATGAGTTAGGAAGGGTTATCACGGGGAATAAAGGGTTACTATTCTATATAATCCTTTATTCCTTTTTTGTATTATGAAAAAGTAAAACCTATGGGTAAGTGTTAGAAATAGGATATGTATTTCCTAATAATGACATCTTACTCCCTAGGGGAATATGCACTATGATGTTGGGAGGCAGTACATGCAGAATTATTTAGAAACTCTGAATCCCAGGCAGAAAGAAGCGGTAGAAACCATTCAGGGGCCAGTGCTTATTATGGCTGGTGCTGGATCTGGTAAGACGAAAGCTTTGACTTGCCGTATTGCTTATATGCTGGAGCAGGGAATTTATCCAGATGAAATATTGGCTATTACTTTTACCAATAAGGCAGCGCAAGAAATGAGAGAACGTGTCCATCAGTTGGTAGGCCCTGAAGCAGACCGGATTTGGATGTATACATTTCATTCTTTTGGTGCCCGTTTTCTACGTAGAGAAATTTCTAATTATCCGCCGTATACAGATAAATTTACTATTTATGATTCCGATGATTCCAAGACTTTGGTAAAAAATGTATTAAAAGAACTGAATCTAGACGATAAACAATTTCAGCCCAATGTGATGCAGAATCACATTTCCAATGCCAAAAATCAGCTCATTGATGCCAAGACATTCCGCCGTCGTGCAGGCAATAATTTCTTTGCTCAAAAAGTGGCTGATGTATATGAACTGTATGATAAACATATGAAGGCTAATAATGCATTAGACTTTGATGATTTGCTTTTCATTACCACCAAACTCCTGTCAAATGAAACCATCAGGAACCGTTGGCAGGGCCGTTTTCATTATATTCTCATCGATGAATATCAGGATACCAACCATGCTCAGTACCTGATGGCTAAGTATATTGCAGGGAAAACGCAAAATATTTGTGCTGTAGGAGATGCAGACCAGAGCATTTATTCTTGGCGCGGGGCAGATCTGAGAAACATTATGGATTTTCAAAAAGATTATCCCCAGGCCAAAATCATTAAATTGGAACAAAACTATCGGTCGACGCAAGTCATTTTGGATGCAGCCAATGCGGTGATTCAGAACAATCCGGATAGACCGTCTAAACGGCTTTGGACAGAAAATAATGGCGGTGGTCATCTCAAGCATTACACGGCACAAGATGAGCATAATGAAGCGGATTTCATTGTGAGTACCATGAAAAAAGAACACGATGAGAATCATCGCCCCTATGGAGATATGGCTGTGCTGTATCGTATGAATGCCCAATCTCGTGTGATAGAAGAAAGTTTGGTCAGAAAGGGTATTGGCTATACCATGGTAGGGGGAACCCGATTCTATGATCGGGCGGAAATTAGAGATATGATGGCTTATTTGAAAGTGATCAATAATTTCCGAGATAATATCAGTTTAGCCCGTATTATTAATGTACCTAAACGAGGCATCGGTGCGACCACAGTACAAAAACTCATGGATTATGCCAATGAGGGCGGCATGTCTCTTTTTGAGGGTATGATGGCTGTAGAAGGGAGCACCATTTCTTCTGCAGCGCAGCAAAAGTTACATAATTTTTCCGCTATGATTTTTGATTTTCTAAATGCCTCTTCGGAAATGACGGTATTTGAATTGATTCAAAAAATTATGACGGATACGAAATATTTGGAGCAGCTCCATGAAAGCAAAGACCCACAGGCTCAAAGCCGGGAAGAAAACCTAGGGGAACTTCTGTCTGTAGCCAAAGATTTCCATGAAGAACAGCCAGAAGGCGGACTTCCAGAATTTTTGGAAAAAGTGGCATTGGTGAATGATGTGGATACCTACCGGGGAGATAATGATCGAGTCACTCTCATGACCATTCACAGTGCTAAAGGATTGGAATTTCCACTGGTATTTTTACCAGGCATGGATGAAGGCATTTTCCCAGGAGTTCGTTCCTTGATGAATGAATCTGCCTTGGAAGAAGAACGTCGTTTGTGCTATGTAGCTATTACGAGAGCCAAAGAGCAGCTATACCTATCCAATGCGCACATGCGTACCATGTATGGACAGATGAAACCCTATGTGGAAAGTCGCTTCTTAAAGGAAATTCCGGCGGATCTCATGGACCCTATTGTGACAGATGAAGAAGAAAATCGTAAGAGAATGAACCAGATGCTTCGCCGCAGGCAAAGTGAACAGAGAAGTAGACTGGCACTTTCTGAACAAACAGTGGTCAATAAACCTAGACGGAATAGTGTCAAGGCTCGCTATGATTGGAAAGTGGGAGATATAGCGGTGCATACCATGTGGGGCAAAGGGAAAGTTGTAGCTGTCATGGGGAGCGATACCAAAATGATGCTGAAAATCGAATTCCCGGGAAATAAGGTCCGCCAGGTCATGGTAGCCTTTGCTCCTATTACCAAAGAAGAGTCATGATAGAACGATCCAGGCTATAAGAATCATTTACGTTATGGATGTTATACATTGGAGGTGAATTATGGTTTCACCAGAAATAAAAAAAGAAGTAGAAACACTTCGCAAGGAGCTTCGGCACCATAGCTACTTGTACTACGTGCTAGATCGGCCGGAAATCACCGATTATGAATTTGACCATATGTATCGGAAGTTATTGGATTTAGAAAAGAAATATCCTGAGCTTGTTACCCCGGATTCTCCTACCCAGAGAGTGGGGGCCAAAGCATCCGATGATTTTCAAAAAGTTCGCTTTAGAAAGCCCATGCTTTCCTTGGCTAATGCGTTTAATGCAGAAGAACTTCGGGAGTTTGATAAAAGAGTGAAGGCAGGCTTGGGTGTAGACCATGTGGAATACATCACAGAGCTCAAAATCGATGGCCTTTCGATGAACCTGATTTATGAAAATGGGTCTTTGGTTCAAGGACTCACTCGTGGAGATGGTCGAGTGGGAGAAGATGTCACTTCTAATGTGAAGACCATTCACACGATTCCTCTCTATATCGAAAATGCGCCGCCGTACATGGAAGTACGGGGTGAAGTGTATATGCCTCGCAAAAGTTTTATTGCCTTAAATGAAGAACGGGATGAAGCAGGCATTATGCCCTTTGCCAATTGCCGCAATGCGGCAGCTGGTTCATTAAGACAGCTGGATCCTCATGTGACAGCAGCGAGAAACCTAGCATTTTTTGCCTATGCATTGGGGGATATAGAAGGTCTAGAAATTCGTTCTCAAGAAGAATTATTACACCAGCTTTCTGCTTTTCATTTCCAGGTCAATCCCCATTATCGCAAGTGGGAATCCATTGAAGGGGTCATCCAAGGTGTCAATGAATGGGAATTGAAACGCCATGAGCTAGGATATGATACGGATGGTATGGTCATCAAAGTTAACAGCTTTGCGGAGCAAAACCAATTGGGGGCTACTGTGAAAGACCCCAAATGGGCTATGGCTTATAAATATCCGCCGGAAGAAGTGGAAACCAGAGTGGAAAAAATCGTAGTCACCATGGGGCGTACGGGCGTATTGACCCCATCGGCTGACTTAACCCCAGTTCATTTAGCAGGAACCACGGTGAAACGAGCCACTTTGCATAATCTGGATTTCATTCGTGAAAAAGATATCCGCCAAGGGGATTATGTCAAAATTTATAAAGCAGGCGAAATCATTCCTGAAATCGCTGTGGTGCTTAAAGATAAACGAACAGGAGAGGAAAAGCCCTTTGAAATGCCAAAGACCTGTCCTGTTTGCGGCGGCCCTGTGAGCCGAGTGGAAGGAGAGGCCGCCTATCGCTGTACCAATCCAGAATGTGGCGGCGTAGTGAGAGAAAAACTAATTCACTTTGCGTCTAGGGACGCTATGAATATAGAAGGATTGGGCCCTTCTGTGGTGGATAGTCTTTTGGCTTACCACTTGGTATCCGATCCGGCAGATTTCTATATTCTTCAGGCAGAAGATATAGAACAAATCGAGCGAATGGGAGAAAAAAGTGCCAACAATCTGGTAGCGGCTATTGCGGATAGCAAAGGCAGGGGCATGGCGAAACTGCTCTTTGGTTTAGGCGTGCGCTTTTTAGGTGCCAAAGGAGCGGAACTCATTGCTAAACGGTATCACACCATGGAGGCTTTGAGGGAAGCTAGCGTCAGTGATATCCAGGAAACCGAAGGTATTGGGAAAGTCATTGCAGGAAGCCTTTTTGATTACCTCCATGATGAAAAGAATCTTATGGTATTGGACAAACTTCGCAATGCTGGCGTTTTGATGGATGAAGTCAAAGAAGAAGTCACTGGAGGCGCCTTTGAAGGCGAAATGGTTGTCCTTACTGGGAAACTTACCCATATGGGACGCCGGGAAGCATCGGATATCATTAAGCACCAAGGAGGAAATACCCAAAGCTCTATTACCAATAAAACAACATTGGTGGTAGCTGGAGAAGATGCAGGGAGTAAGCTGGAAAAAGCGAAAGCCAGGAATATTCCTGTCATTGATGAAGATACATTTTTAAAACGTGCGGGTATCTAACTATATAGCATGCAATAGTTAGTTTTCCTATATTATTTTTTATTCCATAAGGAGAATATGATGAGCAATTTACACAAAAAAGTCAAAGTTCACTATGAAGGAACATTTAATGATGGTACCAAGTTTGATTCTTCCTATGACAGAGGAGAACCTTTGGCATTTACCTGCGGAGCAGGACAGATGATCAAAGGCTTTGATAAAGCCGTAGAAGATATGGAAGTAGGGGAAATCAAAAATGTACACCTTATGCCAGAAGAAGCGTACGGTATGCCAGATCCAAGAAATATTTTCACCATTCCTCAGAAACAGCTGCCAGGTTCGGAAGAATTGGAAATCGGAGCTAAAGTATTCCTCAATGGACCTATGGGCCGGTTCCCTGTAGTGGTGAAAGAAAAGACAGAAGATACCATTACCTTTGATGCCAATAGCGAAATGGCAGGGAAAGAACTGAATTTCAAAATCGAACTCGTAGAAGTGAAATAATTAGAATTTTACTAGCATATAGAAAATTCAAAACAAAAGACCGTCTTTGTGAATCATCACGAAGACGGTCTTTTGTTTTAAATTTCAATAGGAAATGGTTGGTCTTAATTTTATATCACCCATTCTCTTTTTATTAGAAGAACAAAGGATATATTCTTTATGACTCTTCCTTTCTTGTTACTTCATAGGCACTTTTTTCTACTTCCATCCGTGCTTTCTACTCCCATTTTCATTATTTCTCTCATGAATGCTTTATGCTATAATAGAAAAGGATTTTTCCGCAAAAGTAAAGAATAAGGAAGTGTATCTATGAAAATTACGACTGAAGAAGCTCAGAAAATCGCTCTTCTTTCCCGTTTGGAATTTGCGCCAGACGATTTGGAAAAAATGAGAGACTCCATGAACAGCATTTTGACTTACATGGAAGAACTGAACCAATACGATACCACTGATGTACCTCCTACGGTTCATGCAGTAGAACAGTACAATGTCATGAGGGAAGATGTTCCTCATGAATCTTTTACCAATGATGAAGCACTGATGAATGCGCCAGATAAAGAAGATGGCTATTTTAAAGTGCCTAAGATTATTTAAGGAGGCAGCAGAGTGAAATACACGATTCATGATCTCCATGAACAGTTGGTGAATAAGGAAATCTCCGCTGTTGAATTGACTAAGAAAATTATCGCCCATCGCAATAGTGTAGAAGGGGATATTCATGCTTACCTTTCTACTTCTGATGACAGTGCCTTGGTACAGGCTGCTAAAGTAGATGCTAAAATCGCAGCAGGGGAAGCTATTTCTGACCTGGCAGGGATTCCAGGGGCTATCAAAGACAATATGTGCATTAAAGGAGAAACCTGCACGGCAGCATCTAAAATGCTGGAACATTGGGTATCTCCTTATGACGCTACGGTCATTGAAAAGCTGAAGAAAGAAGATTTCATTTCTCTTGGCAAGACCAATATGGATGAATTTGCTATGGGTTCTTCTACCGAGAACTCTGCATTCTTTAAGACACTTAACCCACGTAATAACTTGTGTGTACCGGGTGGTAGTAGTGGTGGTTCTGCATGTGCAGTCGCTGCTGATTTAGGATTTGCGTCTGTAGGTACAGATACTGGTGGCTCTGTTAGACAGCCAGCCAGCCTTTGCGGTGTAGTAGGTTTAAAGGGGACTTATGGACTTGTGTCTAGATATGGTATAGTTGCTTTTGCTAGTTCGCTTGACCAAGCAGGCCCATTAACAAAAACTGTTAAAGATAGTGCCTTGATGTTTAATGTCCTTACTGGATATGATGAAAAAGAAGAAACCAGTGTTAATAGACCTAAAGAAGACTATATGACTTCATTTACTGGTTCGGTTAAAGGTGTAAAAATAGGTGTCATCAAGGAATGTTTTGGTGAAGGACTTAACGAAGATGTTAAAAAAGCAATACTAGATGCTATCGAGTTTTATAAATCTCAAGGCGCAGAAATCGTTGAATTAAGTATGCCATTTATTAACAATGCTTTAGCATGTTACTATATTTTAAGTTCGGCTGAAGCCGCAAGTAACTTGGCAAGATTTGATGGTGTTAAATATGGTGTAAGTATAGACAATCCAAAAAATATTAACGATTTGTATTTACAGAATCGTTCAAAGGGATTTGGTAAAGAAGTTAAACGCCGTATTATGCTAGGTAACTATGTTTTGTCTAGTGGATATTATGATGCATATTATAAAAAAGCAAAAAAAGTACAAAGAAAGATTGTTCAACAATTCGACCAAGTGTTTAACAGTTGTGATGTTATCTTAACTCCTACTAGTCCTACTCCTGCATTTAAGATAGGCGAAAGAGTTAATGACCCACTATCAATGTACTTATCTGATATATATACTGTTCCAGTTAATATAGCCGAATTACCTGCTATTAGTATTCCATGTGCATATACTGATGATGGTTTGCCTATAGGTATGCAGTTAATAGGTAAAAAGTATGGCGAAAAGACAATATTTAATGTTGCAGATGTGTTTGAAACACAAAAGGGGGCAAAATGAAATACGATACAGTCATTGGATTAGAAGTTCACTGTGAACTAAAAACCGAAACAAAATGTTTTTGCTCTTGCCGTAACAAATTTGGAGATAAACCTAATACAAATTGCTGTCCAGTATGTTTAGGTTTTCCAGGAGCATTACCAGTTCTTAATAAAAAGGCAGTAGAATATGCTGTAATTGCTGGACTTGCTTTCAATTGTTCTATCAACAATGAAAGTGTTTTCGAACGTAAAAATTATTTCTATCCAGATTTAAGTAAGGCTTATCAAATAAGCCAATTAGAAAAGCCATTGTGTATTAATGGATATGTCCCTATTACTGTTAATGGTGTAGAAAAACGTATTAGACTTAACCGTATACATCTTGAAGAAGATGCTGGTAAACTTATACATGATGGAGTTAGTGGTACAGTGGTTGATTACAACCGTGGTGGTGTGCCACTTATAGAGATTGTTACCGAACCAGATATTACTTCTGCAGATGAAGCAGTAGCATTCTTGGAGACATTACGTAATACTATCGCTTATACTGGAATATCTGATGTTAAGATGGAAGAAGGTAGTTTGCGTTGTGATGTTAACTTATCAGTTAAACCTGCAGGTAGTGAAGTGCTAGGTACTCGTACCGAGATGAAAAACCTTAACAGTTTTAAAGCGGTACATAGAGCAATCGAATACGAACAAAAACGTCAAATTGAAGAGATTGAAGATGGACATCGCATAATTCAAGAGACCCTAAAATGGGACGACCAGTTGGGTGAAAGTAGATCAATGAGAAGTAAAGAAGATAGTCAAGACTATAGATATTTCCCAGATCCAGACCTTTTACCAGTATATATAAGTGATGAGCAAATCAAAGCATTAAAAGATAGTTTACCTAAACTTCCTAGACAATTAAAACAAGAATATATGTCTTATGGATTAAGTGATTATGATGCTAGTTTGCTTACTGAAAGTAAATCTATAAGTGATTATTTTAATCTTACATTATCTTATATCAATCAACCTAAACTTGTTGCCAACTATATTATTAATGAAGTTTTAAGAAAACTTAAAGAAGATAATAATAACAAAATTGATGCTAAAAATTTAGCCGAGTTATTGATATTGATAGATAAAAAAGAAATAAGCAGTACGGCCGGTAAACAAGTATTTGAAGAAATGTGGAATACTGGAAAAACCGCTAATCAACTAGTAGATAGTATGGGACTACGTCAAGTTAACAATGATGACGAACTTAAAAATTATGTCCTTTCTGCTATTGAACAATTCCCACAATCTGTTTTAGATTATAAGTCGGGAAAGACATCTGCTGTTGGATTCTTGGTAGGACAGGTTATGCGTGCAAGTCATGGTAAAGCCAACCCACAAAGAGTTAACGAAATGCTTAAAGAAGAATTGGATAAGTAGTTAATTACAATATCTATATACTTTGTGACAAAAA
>DJPC01000150.1:3895-9059 GCA_002439665.1 Dialister sp. UBA6422 | reverse complement strand
AATGATAACTTCGGCAGAACCAATAGCTTTACAATGACCCATGTGTTTGATAACCGTGATAACTACTTCAATGCCAGCAAAGGTCGTCGTATTTCCTTTGCTGCTCAGTGGGGCGGTCATGGCTTAGGCGGTGACTACGATTTCTATAAGTTCACCACAGAAGGTCGTTTCTATAAAGCCCTTGGCAATGGCCATATCCTGGCTCTTCGTCTCCAGGGCGGCTATATCGATGGGGATGTATCCTATGGCAATCTCTTCGATTTGGGCGGTTCCAATACTCTTCGTGGATATGAAGATGATCAGTTTAAGGGTAAGAAAATGTATGCAGCTACCTTGGAATATCGTTTCCCAATCGCTAAAAAAGTCCAGGGCGTTGTATTCACCGATGGTGGCAGTACCTGGGGTATCGATAATGGACAGATTCCTTGGTATGCAGATGACGATTCCTTCAACTGGTCTGTGGGCGTAGGACTTCGTCTCCAGACTCCGATCGGACCGATTCGTCTTGACTATGGCCATGGGGATCAGAATAAGTTCCACTTCAGCTTTGGTACCCAGTTCTAGTGATTGGTGATTTATCAAAGGAGGATGCATGATTTCTTCCTTGAAACAGAGAATGATACGAATAGGATTTTCTCTATTCGTATCGTCCTTTCTTTTCCCGTCGGCCATCCATGCAGCGCCTATTGAAGGCGTCCATGTGACAGTCAAAACGGCTTCTGGAACTATGCCAGAAGCCGTGGAAAATCGTATTTCTGCCAGTATTTCGGCCATTGGAAATCGGGTGTTGGTGGGAAAAGAAGAAAATGTATTTCGTTTTAACGAAAGCCAGTACAATAAAGTATTAGCCGATATCATCAATCGAGTGGTTGTTGGCTATATCGTATCAGATATACAAGTTTCCTATGGAAAAGAAACGGATATGACCGTAGAGCTTCTTCCTGTGGGCCATATGATCCAAGAGGTGGAAACAGAAATCGACTATGGGAATTTATCTCCTGAGGCGAAAAGGTATGTAGAAGAAGATGCCAAAGAAATTCCAGCACTCATGAATCACTTACTTATCGGACTTCCGGTGGATTCGGTGGGATGGGCAGAAAGTGTTTCGGAATCTGCGGGAAGGGATTTGCTAGGGCAGATCTTACCTGAATTTCAAGCCAATTTTGATGTGATTTCTGGAGAAAAAACAAAGGTCAAAATTTTCCTGATTCCCCAAGGCTCTATTGTACGTACTGGCAAACTCACTTTTCATAAAACTACCGTTCCTCGGTTATTGATGCTTGGGGCGGCTACAGAAACAGAGAGAAGTCTAAAGCATCTAGAAGGACTTCCTGTCGCATTTGTAGAACGTCACCGAGATGACCTGGCACTTTCTATGAATGACATTTTGAAAAGGGATTCGTTTATTCAAAAATATGGCATAGAAACGAAGGTCACTCTTCTTCCAGGCGAAACTACAGAGCTTAAAGTAGATGCTTTGACAGATCACTGGATTATTAAAACAGAAGCCTGGATGGATGCTGGGCGAGATGGAAATCAAAATACCGCTTTGGAAGGCCTTTTGGGACATTTCATTGGGAAGAGTAATGTGGTCTTTGGAGAAGCTCGCTTTTATCCAGGCCCCGTGAAATGGAATCTATATGGTGGTTGGTATCACCATTTTGGTCATGTGATGGATTTGGGATATAAATATGATTTTGTAGAAAATAGCCAGCATGCTTTTGGCATGATTCCCTTTGGAGATAAGATTTCTCTTCGATATGATAGGGATTTTAAAGAAAAAGAGAATGAATTTGGTCTTTCTTACAAAATTCATAATTACATGACCATAGAATATGTGTATAATGATGAAGAAGGCAAATGGCTTCGGCTGATTGCTAATCTTTAATATCTGGAGATTGGAGACTGGTAGCTAAGAATTAGAATACGATTTCTAATTCCTAGTGACTACTCCCTAGTCCCTGGGAATAATATTTTTAAGGAGTGTATACTATCATGATGACAACTCTTGGTAACAAGAAAAATGTAAAAATCTTTTCCTTTGCTTTGGCAGGGGTATTTATTGCTTCCGTAGCAGCTATGGCAGTGGTATCCATGGGAGATACGGCCAATGCAGCACCGACTTCTGATATCGGTGTGGTGGACCAGAGAGAAGTCATTTCCTCTAACAGCACATTGGCTATGAATTACCAGCAGAAGCTTAAGGAAACTGCTGATGAAATGCAGAAAGACTTTGATGCCAAATCTCAGGGAATGAGTGATGCAGATAAGGAAAAATTATTTAGTGATATGCAGCAGCAGTTCAATGAAAAACGTACTGCCATCGAAAAAGATATGGACGACCAGGTTACAGGGGCAGTGAAATCCGTAGCGTCCAAGAAGGGTCTTTCTTTAGTAGTAGATAAATCTGCTGTCATTTATGGTGGTACAGACATTACCAAAGATGTAGGTGATGCACTTAGCAAATCCACAGAAGCTGCGCAGTCCAAGGCAGCTTCTGAAGCCAAATAAAGAGGCCAGTGATGAAATATAGAAACTGTGTGTACAGTTTGGCGGCAGCTCTTATGATGACGCTTTCGCTGGCTGTTAGTGGATGCGGCAGCCAGAAAGAGGAGACTCCGCCGCCTGCTCCTTTGTATGGGGTGGCGGATTTGGAAACTCTTGTGAAAGCACATCCCAAATACAGTGAATATTTCCGATTGGAATCTGAATATCACCATATGTTAGATCAGTATCAGAATGAGAGGAATAAACTCATTCATGCTTCTTCTCAGCAGAAAAAAATTCATGTAGCCCTAGCGGATCAAAGTCGCCGTATGGCTGCAGAAGATGAGCTTCAGACCAAAGTGAAAGCTAAAGAAACAGAGCTTAATGATAAGCTGGCTGCTTTGTATAAAAAGATTAATGATTCTCATGCCAAAGTAGAAAAGCCTGTCAAAGTAGATGGCCTTACCGATGATGAACGGACAGAAATGGCCAATCTTCAAATGAAGCTCACCGTCTTAGGCGTAACCGGTGATGAAAAGGAGCAGGTGAAGCAAAAACTTCACGATCTTATGAGTCTTCGCGTTTCTAGAGAACAAGTGGATACCTCGGGGTGGACACCTGATGAAGTCAAAGAAATGAAAGAAGCCAAAGATAAGGCAGCCAAAGAACTTGATGACTATGCGTCTCAAACAGCAGAAGACATTAAGAATAACTTAGCAGCAGCGAATGAAGAAGATATGAGTATCGCACCGGAAGAAGAACCGGTGGATGCTTCTTGGAATGAAGAATGGCAAGGTCGGATTTCTGATAAGCAAAAACAAATGGCGGATTTGAAAAAAGAAATCATGGCAGATATTGAAGAAGATGCACAAAAGGTGGCATTGGATAAGCATTTGGTTATGATATTTTCTAAATATAAAGCCAATATTAGTGCGGAAGATGTGACGGGAGATATTGTCAGTCTAGTGGTACAAGGAAAATAGCGGCAGGGCTTCTAGTTTCAAGGGTGTAAGACAGAGGTATACTCCAACGACTGGTTAACTGCTAGGTCAATTATTTGATCTACCGCTACTTACCTTTTAGATCATACGAACATATATAGGAGGATATAGAATGAAGGCACAATGGAAAAAGTGGGCCTGCATAGGACTTTTAGCTACAGCCGCTGTATTTTCAGGCTGTGGAAGTGAAAACAAAGTAGCTGTAGTTGATTATCAAAAACTGGAAACCCAGTCTACGAAAATCAAAGGCATTGAAGATGAAATCACCAATAAAGATAAAGAAATCAGAGATCGGTTGAATAAGGATTCTCAAAGCGGTCTTTCTGATGAAGAAATGCAAAAGAAAGTGCAGTCCGCTCAGCAGGAACGAATGATTTTTATGCAGAGCAAGCAGAAACAGATCCAGTCTATGGTAGAATCTCAGGCAGGGGTTGTGGCAAAAGAAAAGAATATCGGAATTGTTATGCATAAAAGAGCAGTACCTACAGGTGCTATCGATATTACCGATGAAGTTCTGGCAAAAATCGAGGGAACATCCAAAGCTGCTTCTTCTAGTGCTAAGTGAGGAAATTTATGAAAAAAACAGCAGGTGAATTGGCAAAGCTCGTAGGCGGGACATTATATGGCGATAGTTCCGTTGTCATTGATGATGTGTGTAGTGCAGAAAGTGCAGGCCCTTCTCATGTCACCTTTGCTCGTGGCGTTTATGCAGAGCATATTGAGGAAATGAAGGCAGGGGTCATTCTAGTAGATGAATTGCCAAAGACTTTTACCAAAAATCTGATTGTCGTACCTGATGCACGTCGCTCTTTTGGTGAATTAATCGAACTTTACCGTCCGGAAAATAAATTTGAACCTGGGATCCATGAAACGGCAGTCATCAGTCCGAATGCCACCATCGGGAAAGATGTGTGTATCATGGCTTATGCAGTCATCGAAGATGGGGCTGAAATCGGAGATGGCACAGTGATTTATCCATATTGCTATGTAGGTAAACAGGCTAGGATAGGGAAAGATTGTGAGCTCAATCCAGGCGCTGTGGTTCATGAAAATAGCATTTTAGGAGATCGTGTGGTTCTTCGTGCCCATGCAGTGGTAGGGGGACAGGGATTTGGTTTCTCTACCGATGAAAATGGACATCACCACCACATTCGTCAGTTGGGACGAGCTGTCATCGGTGATGATGCAGAAATTGGTGCTTGCTCCACTGTTGATAATGGAGCTTTGAATAATACGGTGGTAGGGCAGGGAACCAAAATCGATAACCTGTGCCATTTAGGACATAACGTAGAAGTGGGGACCGATTGCTTCCTCTGCGCCCAAGTGGGTGTGGCTGGTAGCACCAAAGTGGGAAACCATGTCATCATGGCTGGACAGACTGGTGTCAATGGTCATATCACCATCGTGGACAATGCCGTGTTTGGTGGAAAGACAGGTATCATTGGAACCATTAAAGAACCAGGTACTTATTTAGGATATCCAGCTAGGACCCATGCTCAGTGGGGACGTGTGGAAGCAGCGCTTTCTCATTTGCCGGAACTGATGAAAAAAGTACGCCGCTTAGAAAAACAATTGGCAGAAAAAGAAAAGGAATAAATACAAATGTTTCATGAGAGCATCTTCTATCAGAGGATGCTCTTTTCATTTCTACTATGTATTGTTGTTAGTTGTTGGTT
>DJPC01000150.1:0-3860 GCA_002439665.1 Dialister sp. UBA6422 | reverse complement strand
AACAACTAACAACTGATTCCCATTTTTTTGACTGAAAACCATTTCTTATGGGGCTATTTATGATACAATAAAAAGAAAATGATTTGATAGATGATCAGTTATTCCTCTATTCATTAGTTAAAGGTAGGATGTTATGAACGCAACATATACATTACTTAAGACACTAGGCTCTTTTTGTTGTGGACTTTCTGAAAAAGGGGCCATCAAAGCAGGAAATGCTTTGGGGCAATTTTTTTGGCTATTGGTTCCGCCGAAGAGAAAAAAATTGGCGGTGGAAAATATCTTCCGTTGTGGTATTACTACAGATAAGAAAGAAGCAGAGCGGATTGCTAAAGCATCAGCTGTCCGTTTTGGCCCTTTAGGGGTTTCTATGTTTCGGTTTCCCCTTCTCCATAAAGATAATATAGAAAAGTATGTAACGATCCAGGGCAAAGAAAAATTGGATGCCATCTTAGCTAGTGGGAAGGGATGCATTTTAGCAGCTACCCACTGCGGTAACTGGGAGATGGAAGGAGCAGCATTGGCACTGTATGGATATCCCCTTCTTTCTGTAGCTATGAAACAGGCCAATCAAGGATTTGATCAATTTCTTTGTGAATATCGCTCCATGCCAGGGCAGACCGTAGAATATAAAACAGGGGTACGAGATATGCTTCGCCGGTTAAAGCAAGGATATTTTGTGGGGCTTCTTTGTGACCAGGACCCAGGAGAAGCAGGGATTATTTCTAATTTTATGGGACAAAAAACGTTGACACCCACAGGGCCGGCTCATTTCTCCCTTATGTGTCATCTTCCGGTCATGACGGCTCTCATTCATCAGAAAGCTCCCTTTCGGTATGAAATCATTATCGGTGATCCGATCACTGCCGATGAAGGATTGAATAAAAAAGAAGCGATCCAAAATATTACAGATAAAATCAATGAGAGACTGGAAGCATGGATCAGGAAATATCCTGAAGAATGGTTTTGGCTTCATAATCGATGGAAATGGACTGATCGGTTTCATCCAGAATTGAGGAAACAATGATGCAGCTTGCAACAGAAAAAATATATGTAGATCATATCCCTCTTCATATCGTCCATCCCGTGAAGGAAGAGGGGAAAGCAGTTATTTTCTACCATGGCTGGAGTAGCCGAGCAGAATTTCAGCTCACCAAAGCAGGAATATTAGCCCTTTATGGGTATACTGTTTTTATTCCAGAGGCAGTCAATCATGGAGAAAGAGGTGCTTTAGCTGACTACTAGCAAGTCAAAGATTATGATATATTTTGGAATACCATATTTCAAAATATCAAAGAATATCCCTCTCTTGATTCCTCTGTAAAATCCAAGGGATATGACAAGCCATATATTATGGGACATTCTATGGGTGGTATGACTGTTTTAGGAATCGGAAGTACGTATCCTACCTCCATGAAAGGCATCGTTTCCTTCAATGGGTCTGGGGATTGGCTGTTGTCTCATCTATTTATGGAGGCTAGATTTGGCATGGCGGTTTCTAGAGATTGGGTTCTCTATCCCCAATTAGAAGAGAAAACCCCTTTGGCTCATGTCAAAGCTATGAAAGAGATTCCTATCTTCATGACCAATGGAGAAAGCGACATCTCTGTGGACCCCTGCGGGCAAGCTCATTTCTATGAGGCTTTGCGAAAGATAGGTGGACAGGGTGTGCGTATCACCTATCCGCACTTAGGCCATTTCGTCACCACCAATATGATGGATGATGCCATACAATGGATGGAAAATATAAGGATAGAGGCCAAATAATCATAGTGACTAAGAATGGTATTTTAATTTCTAGTCACTTCTCTTTCATTTTTTGTGCCTAGCAACAAGATAACATCGAAGGGAATGATTCTTCCATTGAATCAAAAAAATATTATCGTACTCATAGGGAGTATGTTTTTAGTGGCCATTGGATATACCATGGTCATTCCTTTTTTACCACTGTACCTTTTAGGAATGGGCGTACCAGATAGTGAGATTTCTTTATGGACGGGCATTTGCTTTTCCATTTGTTTTCTCGTGGCAGGAGTCATGGGACCCATTTGGGGTAAAATGGCTGATACCAGCGGGAAAAAGAAGATGGCTATCCGAGCGGCTGTGTTATTGGGACTTTCCTATTTATTTTGCGGACTAGCCAGCAATGAATATGAACTCATGGGGGCTAGGGCATTTCAGGGATTTGCCAATGGATTTGTAGCAGCTGCTATGGCGATTATCTCTGATAGCGTGGATCCAAAAAAATTAGGGGCCACCTTGGGAATGGCTCAAACGTCTCTGGTGGTAGGAGGGATAGCAGGACCTTTAGTAGGCGGCGTATTGGCCCATACCATTGGCATGACCCATACCTTTTATATTTCTGCTCTTTTCTTATGGATTGTCGCTCTTTTGGTGGTTACTATGGTGCATGAAAAAGAAAAAGCAGAAATCAACACATCTCAAGAAAAAACATCGATCACAGAAGATTTGGCCTATGCTTATGGAAATCATCATTTGCGAGAACTTCTTCTGATTACCTTTGGACTGCAGACATCGATTCTCATGATACAGCCTGTGACTGCTTTATATGTGGGAGAACTGCTTCACGGAGAAGGCAATGTGGAGCTCATTGCAGGATTTATTATGAGTAGCGGCGGTTTGGATGGTGCACTCACTACGACATTGTGGGGAAAATTTGGACAAAAAAGAGGATATTATGTGGCTATCTGCTTGACCTTGCTGGCTGCAGGTGTGATTACCATTTCTCAATCCATTCCGGATTCTATCATCGGATTTGGGATTTGCCAATTCCTGGTAGGCTGCTTTGTCATCGGAGTCAATCCTTCTCTCAATGCCGCTTTAGTCAAATATACTCCTGATTCTTTCCGTGGTCGCGTATTTGGCTTATCCAATACAGCCCAGCAATTTGGCAATATGTGCGGTCCTATGTTCTCTGCTGCGGTCTCTATGGCAGCTGGCTATTGGGAAGTATACTTAGTGGCTGGCTTGATTCAGCTTTCTTTGGGAGCGAAAGTATACTTAGGACATGTGAGAAAAGGGGAAAGATAAGGCAATGTCAAGTGAGTATTTGCCATAGGCGATATGATTGGCTTGAAAATATTTATTTATATTGTACTATTTGAATGATTATGCAATCATCAACTGGTGCTAATGTGAATGCTGTATCCCATCAATTCATTACCTTAACTCTGAGTGTTGAGGATAGAAAGACATAAAAGCGAAATGATCTTACCGGAGCAGAAGAAGTTATAGGAAGATGGGCTAAGAACATTTACGTAGGAAGCTTTTGTAGATAACAGATTATAAAATATAAATATTGGGAAGTTGAATGAGATAAATTTTGTTCTAAAGTTGGTAAAAAACACCGTCTATGTTTATTAGACTGGCGTTTTTTATTTGTGCTTTTAGTATTGAAATGGTATAAGAAAAGAGTAATAAAATGATTTTTCATATGCTAGCGATAATTTAGTATGATATACTAAGAAAGAATTATTTATAAGCATTTTTGCGCTTTAATTTCAATGGAGGTCATGGGTATGAGTATTTCAAAAAAATCAATAATTGTATTACTTTGTATGGGCATGTTGTCACTCTCCATTCCGTTGGCTCCCATGTCTTATGCAGAAAAAACTACAGCTAGTAATGCAATTCCTGTAATTAAAGCAGAAAATGAAGAAACGAAACCTGACATTAGAGAAAGAACAGCGGCTATTTTACATCCAAAAGAAAAAATGGAAATCAGTACTATTCCTTCTGATCATGCCTACATTCCGAAAGATACAATTCTTACTATTGAACTCACTGAAGAATTGTCCTCCAAGCATGCCAAAACAGGAATGTTGGTACCACTTATTTTA
>DJPC01000010.1 GCA_002439665.1 Dialister sp. UBA6422 | reverse complement strand
GGCGCACAACTTATAAAGCGCCGTGAATTTATATAAAATTTCGTATACCATGTGACGTCTTTTATATAAAATCTGCCTGGCTATATGAATTGTACCAGGTTACCGCTACTCTTCACTTCTCACTCCTCACTCCCCACTATTTAAAAGTAAGGAGTCATATAAAACATGAATAGTGAATTGATTCGTAAAGATTTCCCTATTCTGGAAACGAAGGTCAAAGGGCATCAGGTGGTGTATTTCGATAATGCCGCTACCACTCAAAGACCACTTCCTGTAGTCAATGCAGTGATGGATTATGTGACACATCGCAATGGAAATCCCCATAGAGGAGCCCATGTATTTGCTATCGATGCGTCTGTTGCTTATGATACATCTAAAGAAGTGGTAAGAGATTTCCTTCATGCCAGAAGTGAAAAGGAAATTATCTATACTAGAAATACCACAGAATCTTTAAATCTCGTAGCCCGTTCTTATGGGGAAACCCATTTGAAAAAGGGCGATCATATTTTGATTACTATTGCAGAACATCATTCCAATCTAGTGACCTGGCAGCGAGTGGCAGAAAAGACTGGTGCTACTTTGGATTATATTTATGTGGATAAGAAAACAGGTCATTTCCCAGAAGAAGAACTGAAAAAAATCGACGATCCAAGGGTGAAATTGTTTGCTTTTGCAGAAGTATCTAATGTCCTTGGTATTGATTTTGATCCAAAGCCGCTGATCCAAAGAGCTCATGCCCATGGTGCGATTGTCGTTTTGGATGGGGCACAGTCTACTCCCCATAAGAAGGTAGATGTACAGGACCTTGATTGCGATTTCTTTGCTTTTTCTGGGCACAAAATGTGTTCCATGGGGGGCATTGGTGTCCTTTATGGCAAAGAAGAACTTTTAAATGATATGGAACCATTCCTTCGTGGCGGCGACATGATCGAAGATGTACATGAAGATGAAACTACATTTGCAGAACTTCCTGCTAAATTTGAAGCAGGTACCCAGTATGTAGAAGGTGCCGTCAGCCTGGTAGCGGCTATTCATTATATCCAGTCCATCGGTTTTGACGAAATCAGAGCCCAGGAAAAGAGACTGGTAAAACGCTGCTTAGAAGGTATGCAAAAACTTCCTTTCATTCATATCATCGGACCTACCAATCCAGAAGAAAAAGAAGGCCTTGTGGCTTTTGAAGTGGAAGGGGTACATCCTCACGATGTAGCGCAGATCTTATCTGCTGAGGGGATCTGCATCCGTACCGGACATCACTGTGCACAGCCTCTTCATATCTATCTGGGAATCAATGCATCCTGCCGAGCTAGCTTCTATTTCTATAATACGGAAGAAGAAGTGGACTATTTCCTGGAAAAACTGAAGGATGTCAGAAAAGTAATGGGGTATGATGACTGATGGAACTGAAACAGTTATACACCGATTTGATTCTTGAATATAATAAGGATCGGACCAATAAACGTAAAATAGCAGATCCAACAGTCCATGAACATGGACACAATCCTAGTTGCGGCGATGACATTGATATTGAAGTCAAAATCGAAAATGGCGTGATCAAAGACTTGGCTTATACGGGAAGTGGCTGTGCTATTAGCCAGGCATCTACCGCTATGATGGCAGAACTTTTGCAAGGGCGCACTGTAGAAGAAGCGCTGCGTCTTTGTCGTTTATTCTTAGACATGATTCGCGGTAAAATCACTGATGAATCTCAGCTGGAAGAATTGGAAGCGGCTATTACACTAAAAGATATTTCACAGATGCCTGTCCGTGTGAAATGTGCTACCCTGGGGTGGCATACACTGGAAATGGCATTGGAGAAGATGGAAAAGAAATTATCCCAATAAGAGGTATCTTTTTCTCCAAGTAAGAAAGGTTTAGCCCAATGAAAAAGGCTATAAAGGGTTATGATGGATAACTCTTTATAGCCTTTTTTACTGGGCAATGGTGATGAGGATATCTAGGATGTGCTGAAAGTTAAATGCACCAATGAATACCATTGCGGCCGGTTATTTCTCAATAGTCCCAATGGGTCTGGCGATGGTTATTCATTGTTAGCAATCAAACAACTAACAACCAATAACCAATAACCAATAACAGTGAGATCTGATAACGTATATTTCTATGTATGTCTAGCTATTTAGTCAGTGGAGATGTATGGATCCATGGACCTTCATGATGTACTCTTTTCATGATTTGACAATACATATCCATAGGCGTGCTTTTTATCATCTTCCCCATCTTCTACATAGACGCCTTGAAGCTCTGGGGCAAAGCCAGGAAGTGTATTGATACCCTCTACCAGGGTCTCAAAGTATTGGACAGCGGCTTTTGTCCAAACTTCACCGGGATGGATACAGAGGATGCCGGGAGGATAGGGAAGAGCCCCTTCTAAGGCGACGCGTCCTTCGGCTTGACTTAAATCGATCAATTCACCATGACCACGGATATATTCTCCTTCTGCTTTGATAGGACTCATGGCATAGGGCGGGAAGTATTCCTTTTGGAAGAGCTGCTTCTGACATGTGGATACCTGGCGGTCTTTGTAGAAATTATGCATTTCCTGACAGAGTTTTCGAATGGTATATCCTTGATAATGGGTTTCATATTGTTCATAGATGAGGGGAAGTACTTTTTCCATAGGCGCGTCTGCATCGATGAAACTTTCAAAACGAACCAGTAAATCTACTAGGTGAGATAATTTTTCTTTTGTTTCTGCAGGGGTTAGTAGGAATAAAATATCATTCAAATCATTTTTTTCTGGAATGATTCGATTTTCTCGCAAAAATTCTGCCACAATGGCACCAGGAATGCCAAAATCTTCATAAGAGCCTTTTAGAATATCGATACCAGGGGTGATGAGCATCAGTTTCATAGGATCAAGAAAATATTGATTTTCACCGTATCCGTGAAATCCATGCCAAGAGGCATGGGGAGAAAAAGCCCAGTAACGACGGTCGGAGGCGATTTGGTCAGTGTGTCCTTCTTCCCATTTCTTGCTTCCTACATGGTCAGGCAGAAAGGGACGGATGTAATGACAGCGATGAAGGATATCTTTTCGGACTTCAATGGCTAGTAGAAGCGCATCATGCCAGAGCTTTTTCCCTGCTTCTCCTGCATGCATTTTGGCATTGATGTCTAAGGCAGAAAAGAGTTGATAAAAGGGAGAAGTCGTAGCATGGAGCATAAAAGCGTTATTCATACGCTTATGGGGCACATAGCGGTCTTGGCCACGGATATGGGCGTCCTTTTTATGAATTTGGGATGTCATGGAAAAACCGGCTTGCTGTTTGTGAACCGATTGGGTGACAAAAATTCCTGGGTCATCAGGGCCTAAGTCCAAAAGCAAAGGACTGGCATCTTTCATCATGGGAATGAATTCTTCGTAACCGACCCAAGCGGAATCAAAGAAAATATAATCACAGAGGTGTCCGATCCGTTCTACAATTTGCCGGGCATTGCCAATGCATCCATCGTAGGTTCCCAGCTCGATCACAGCAAGACGGATAGGGCGCTCTTTCTTTGCTTTTTCCGGATCCTTTTCAGCAATCAGTTTTCGGATGTAATCCTCTTCTAAACAATGGGAAGGGATGCCGCCAATGGAACCGTAGGCGTTACGGCTCGCAACGCCTACGGTTCCATTGGCGG
>DJPC01000105.1:1946-11376 GCA_002439665.1 Dialister sp. UBA6422 | reverse complement strand
TCCAGCCCAGCGTTTTTCGTTGGTAAGCGTCTAATATTTTCATGGAATTGAAAAAGCCCAAAGACTATAGTAATGTATCTATAGCTCTTGGGCTTTTCTTATTTACAAAGTTCTTGTACCTTTGGATTCCAGGGCATGTATTGGTCCAAAACATCTACATGATTGGGATACTCTTCTTTTGGCAGTTCTTTGAAAATGTAATTTAAATATTTTTCCACATTGAGACCATTAGCCTTACATGTCTCTATGATGCTATAGACTTTAGCACTGGCATCTGCTCCTTTGGGACTCCCGGAAAAGAGCCAGTTCTTTCTGCCCACTGTAAATGGACGTATGCTATTCTCGGCCAGATTATTAGATATAGCACACCTACCATCATTCAGATATGTTTCGAGCATCTCTCGATTGGTCAGTGCATAGTTCAGTGCGGTACTGATTTTAGATTTTGGAAGAACTTTGTAACGGCTTTCTTCTGCCCATGTCCAAAAGGCATCCAAAAGAGACCGCTCTTTTTCAAGTCGCAGCTTTTTTCGTTCTTCTGGGGAGAGTTCTTTTAATTCATCCTCTATTTGGAACAATTTCCCTATATAATCCAATCCTTTTTGTACCAGGGTATTCGTCAGGTCATCTACACCTGTTGGCTTTGCGTCCACAAATTTTCTTCTGGCATGTGCCCAACACAGACAACGTTTTACTTTGGGAAACTGGTTATAACCGCCGTAGTCATCGGTATGCAGATATCCATGATACCCCTCAAGAAATTTGACAGCATTCTCTCCTTTTCTTGTAGCACTGTACTCAAACAGGCGAATAGAGTACTGTGGTTCAAACTCACCACTGGAATATAGCCACATATACGACTTGGTCGTATTCTTGCGGCCTTTCTCCTGCAATACCTGCACTGGTGTCTCATCGGCATGGAGACATGATTCCTGGAGGAGTAATTGGTGCATACGATTGTACATAGGAGTAAGCCAAACATCAGACACCTTCATCACCCAATTGGCCAATGTGGCTCGATGCAAAGGAAGCCCCATCTGCTTCCATTCTTGTTCCTGTCTATATAAAGGAAGGGCATAGAAATATTTTTGCATTATAACATGCGATACGGCAGAGGGAGAAGCAAAGGAATGGTCAATCACCGGTCTAGGTATAGTCGGCTTCACAATGATCTTTTTTTCATTAGTTGATGAGCACTGACGACATTCATAACTACGCTGGTAGTATCGGACCACCTTTATTTGTGCTGGAATATAGACCACTTCATCACGAACATGGTCAGCGCCTATAGAATGTAACAACTCTCCACACTGTTTGCAGGTCTTTTCATCATCTGGGAGATCAATATATCTATTTTCAATATTTTCTTTCGGCAACAACTCAAGCAGTTTCTTTACAGATGTTTTACCCTTGGATGCTTTCTTGCGTTTATGGGACTTAACAACTGTTTCCTCTTCCAAAGAAGGTTCCTTGACACTCTGCTTCGCTTCTACCTCGACTTCATCAAAAAGGCTCATTTCCGCATCTGGATATACAGTCTTCTTCTTTTCTGTTTTAGGACCAAAATGAAGCTTTTTCAGTGTAGCAAGTTGCTGTTTCAACTGCTGATTTTCCATTTTCAGTTCATTAATTTCTTTCTGCATTTCCAGCTCATGAGTAGTTTTCATAGGTAGAACCTTTCATTTATTATATTGAGAATTATAGATATATAGTATAACAAAAAGCATGAAATTACAAGTATTTATCGGTGACTTCATGCTTTTTATGATGTAAATTTTCTTACATGCTGCAGTCAGGTTGAATGGTTTTTACTGCTTTGGGTTGATAAATAGCAAGACCTTCCATGAGCCAGCGATATTGCTGAGGAGTTAGCTCAGTGAGCTCATGATTGTCCCGAGGCCATTGAAATTTACCATTTTCAAGGCGCTTGTAGAGGAGAATAAACCCATCGCCTTGCCAAAGAAGAATTTTAAGGCGATCTTTTTTGCGGCCACAGAAGAGGAATAGGGAAGAACTAAAAGGATTGGCTTTAAATTGTTGGGAAATGATACAGGAAAGACCGTCAATAGATTTTCGCATATCCGTATAGCCACCTACCAAGAAAATGTGATTGGCCGAGAATTGAATATTCATGTTAAATACCTCCAGTTGATTAATCTGGAGGTATTGTCGCATATATGAAATTTTTTGAACATCCACGGAATCTCTGACGCTTACACTGTTTCAATGCCTATCTGCTAACTTCTTATTTCAATCAAATAAAGATGCAGCATTTTTCATAGATACGCCGCATCTTTATTTTCCACTATATTTAAAAAATTTTATCCTGATGTCCTACTTTCTTTTTATTTCCCTTCTTTTTATCCCTAGCTTCCAATTTTTTCATAATATCATACAAATCGACACCAGAGTTTTCCCACATGACAAAAAGATGATACAAAAGGTCACAGGATTCATCAATGATTTCTTCTTTATCTTGGTGCTGGTCAGCAATGATAACTTCTGAGGCTTCTTCTCCAATCTTTTTGTCGATTTTATTTTTTCCTTCCTGCTGCAAGTAATTGGTATAGGATTTTTCCTTGGGATGAAGCCTGCGGTCTTTGATTTCTTCAAAGAGGGTGTGCAAAATGGACAGATTGCCCTTCGACGCTTCATTATCCCATCCTGCCAGGCTGCGATAGAAGCAAGTGGGGTTATTGGTATGGCAAGCCGGTCCATCCGGAATCACCTGTACCACCAAAGTATCAGCATCACAATCCACGTAGATACGCTTCACATGCTGAAAATGAGACGATTCTTCCCCTTTATGCCAAAGTTTCTGACGGCTGCGGCTAAAGAACCAGGTCTCTCCGCTTTCCACCGTTTTCTGTAAAGATTCAGCATTCATATAAGCCATCATCAAGACCTCACCGCTCCGTGCATCCTGCACGATAGCAGGCACAAGACCTTTCTCATCGAATTTAATATCCTGCATATTGACTGTTTCCATACTTGCTCCCCTTTCATGGCACGTAGCTACTTAATGGCTACCCTATCATTTCAATTAAAATCTTATACCTAAAGGTTCTGGTGCTACTTGAATCCTACCGTGTCACATTTCACACAGAATCTTTTACCCACTACAGCCGGATGGATACTCCATGATCTGCCAAATATTTTTTTAACTCTGAGATTTTGATTTCTCCGAAGTGAAACACAGAAGCAGCTAGAGCGGCATCTGCACCTGCCTCAAAAGCAGTGAGGAAATCCTCCATTTTCCCAGCACCGCCGGATGCAATGACAGGGATAGATAATGTATCTGACAAAACACGTATGAGTTCCAAGTCGTAACCTTGTTTCTCTCCATCAGAATCCATAGAATTCATGCAGATTTCTCCAGCTCCTAGTTCCATGCCTTTCCTTGCCCATTCCACCACAGAAATGCCTGTGTTCTTGCGACCTCCTTCTACATAGACATCCCAGCCGCCTTGGTCATTTCGTTTGCCATCAATGGAAAGTACCACACATTGGTTTCCAAAACGCTCGGCACTTTCTCTAATGATTTCTGGATGTCGCACTGCTGCTGAATTGACAGATACTTTATCAGCCCCTGCCAAGAGCATGGTACGAAAATCATCAGCTTTCCGAATGCCACCGCCTACAGTGAAAGGAATGGTAAGCCTATCAGCAATGGCTTTCACTGTGTCTACAAAGATGTCTCTTCCTTCATGGGTAGCAGTAATATCATAAAATACCAATTCATCTGCTCCGGAATCAGAATAATATGTTCCCAACGTGACTGGATCATCTACATCTTTCAAATGTTGAAATTGTTTTCCCTTCACCACTCGGCCATGATTGACATCCAGGCAAGGAATAATTCGTTTGGCAAGCATAGTATCTCCCCATTTCCCTTATGTAATAAAAGTAGCTAAGAATGAGGATTAGACTCATTGTCCCAAATCACTAGCTACTCATCTTTTTCTAGTCACCAGTCACCCCAAACATTTTACTCTTGGATGCTGACAATCTCTTCCATCGTGACACGGCCTTCATAGAGAGCTTTCCCTGTAATGGCACCGTAGACACCCATATCAGAAAGTCGTTTCAAGTCTTTAGCGCAAGAAACACCGCCGGAAGCAATGAGATGAATGCCTGGCAAAGCTTGCAGGGTTTCCATCATTTCAAAGTTAGGACCTGTAAGCATACCATCTCGACTGATATCCGTATAGACGATGGTATTCACCCCGTGTTCCAATAGTGTTTTCACAAAAGGAAGTACCTTCTGGTTGCTGCCATCCACCCATCCATGGGTAGCTACGGTATCTCCATGGGCATCCACAGAAACAGCGATATGCTGGCTACCATATTTTTTGGCTGCTTGAATAGCAAAATAAGGAGAAACCACGGCTTTGGAACCAATAATCACGCGATCCACACCATTTTCCAGATGTGTTTTGATGGCTTCTTCGGTGCGTATACCACCACCCACCTCGATCGGAATAGAAAGCACTTCACACATACGATGAATCACTTCTGTATTTTCACCGCCACCTTTGAAAGCTCCATCCAAATCGACCACATGGAGATACTTGGCCCCTAATTTTTGCCATTTCAAAGCCATTTCCAAAGGATCATTCCCATATACGGTGATATCTTGCAGTTTACCTTGTTTAAGACGCACGCAATGGCCGTCTTCTATATCAATTGCTGGAAAGATTTTCATGTCATCAACCACTTTGCTGTATTTTTCCAAATTTTCAGTCCCACATCTCCCGATTTCTCTGGGTGAAACTGAAATCCTAGTATATTATTTTTTCCTACCACAGCAGGGACTTGCACTCCATAGTCTGCAGTAGCCACGACATCCTCACTATCCGTAGGGGTTTTGTAATAGGAATGTACAAAGTACACATAAGGATGAGGAGGAAGCCCTTCCAAGGAAGGATGCTCTCTTCGTAGAATCAATTCATTCCATCCCATATGAGGAATTTTCAAAGTGCCTTTAGGAAATAAGGAAATACGCCCAGGAAGGAGATCTAAAGCTGGAATCTCCCCTCCTTCTTCAGATAGAGTATATAAAGCTTGCATACCTAGACAAATCCCCATCAATTTTTTCCCTTGTTTCACTTCTTCACGAATCGCCTCATCCAAGTGGAATTTCTGCAGATGATCCATGGCATCCTTCATAGCCCCCACACCAGGAAGGATCAATGCCTTAGCCCTTCGGATATCCTCTCTATTTCTAGTGACCATCACAGAGAGACCTGCTCTTTGGGCAGCGCGTTCTACATTCTTCAAATTGCCTGCTTCGTAATCAATAATAGCGACTTTCATTACAGCACCCCTTTACTAGATAGCACCCGATCTCCTTCGATAGTCACAGCTTCTTTCAGTGCATGTCCGATACCTTTGAATAAAGACTCCACCATATGGTGTCCATTGATACCATAGAGCACTGCCATATGAAGATTCATGAGACTGTGATTGGCAAAGGCTAAGAAAAATTCCCTTGTCATCTCCGTCTCAAAGGAACCAATCCGTTCTACTGGAATGTGTACATCAAAAACCAAATAAGGACGACCAGAGATATCTAGTACAATACGAGACAAGACTTCATCCATAGGACAGAAGAAACATCCATAGCGATGAATGCCTTTTTTATCACCTAAAGCTTTTTGAAAGGCCTCTCCCAATGTGATACCAATATCTTCCACGGTGTGATGATTATCTACTTCCAAATCCCCCTTACAAGTAAGAGAGAGATTCATCCCACTATGGACGCATAAAAGATTAAGCATATGGTCAAAGAAACCAATGCCAGAGCTTCCTTGAAAAATACCATTGCCATCGATTTCTAGAGTGATAGAAATATCTGTCTCCCCTGTGGTACGCCTAAGCGAAGCCATACGTGCCATACATATATTCCTCCTTCTTATCCATCAATAAAGTCATTGGAAAAATAAGCGAAATGGGACATAAGCGGCTAGGGATTAAGATATGTAATTCTAATTCCTAGCCGCTTATGGTAACGCTAACAATACTTATTCATTTTCTGTAAGAGTTTTGGAAAAAACATCCACTAATACATCATCTACTTCTGGAGTCGTTACGGTGATACGGAAACCATTAGGAATATCCTGGCTGTTTCTATAAATTTTAGCCAAAATATCTTTTTGACGAAGAGCTTCAAAAATTTCTTCCTGTTTTTCTTTAACCTGTACCAAAAGGAAATTGGTGCAAGAAGGATAGACCGTCACCCCAGGGATCTTCTGCAAAAGACCATAGAGACGATCTCTTTCAGATACAATATCATCTCGTACTTTGAAAATATCATCTCTATGACGGACCACGATAGATGCAAAGAGCTGTGTAAAGGAATTCAAATTGTAAGGTGCTTTGATTTTAGCAATCGCCTCAATGAGATCTTCCTTGGCCACCAAGTACCCGCAACGCATTCCTGCCAATCCAAATGCCTTGGACAAGGTGCGCAAAACAATGAGATTTGGATACTGATCAACGAGGGAAATGACGCTTTCCTTCTGAGCAAATTCCATATAAGCTTCATCTACAAAGACGATATGGTCTGCTGCTTTCAGTACGTCTTCGATAAAGGAAGCGGGAAGCAATTCGCCAGTGGGGTTATTAGGATTGCAAATGACAGTGACCTTTGGCTGGTACTTTTTCACCGCTTCCAAAATCCCCTCTTTATCTCTCTTGTAGCCTGGCAAATCTTTCACTTTGATGGTGGCAGCACCTAAAGTTTCTGCTCCCAATTCATACATATCAAAGGTAGGACTATGGACTAAAATGCGATCTCCTGGATCAAGAAAGGTCCCCAAGAGATAAGAAATCATTTCATCTCCCCCATTACCACAAATGATATTGCTATCCTTACATCCTATATAGGATGCTAAGGCACATCTAAGGTCGTCTGCCATGGGCTTGGGATATAGCTGGGGCTTAAAATCATTGAGCGCTTGAAGAAGTTCTTCCTTAATGGAAGGAATAGACAATACATTGAGATAATTTTCATTGGCATTGATGACATGCTTTTCAGCAATAGGTGCTACAAAATAGGGATCGAAATGTGCAATGGTCTTTCTAAGCCACTCAGTCTTCATCTCGTACCTCCATGGCATGTGCATGAGCCGTGAGTCCTTCTGCCTTAGCAAAAAGCTGGACTTTCTTGGAAATCTTCTGGAAAGCTTCCTTGTTATACATTTCTACGCTGCTGTGTTTAACAAAATCATAAACGCCAAGAGGAGAGGAGAAAGCGGCTGTACCAGAAGTCGGTAAAGTGTGGTTTGGACCAGCCATATAGTCACCAATCGGTTCAGAAGTATACTTACCAAGGAAAATAGCGCCTGCATTATAAATAAGCGGCAAATACTGCTTCGGATCTGGCAGTTCTACTTCCAAATGTTCCGGTGCAATCTTATTCACAATATCAAAGCACTGAGCCGCATCCTTACAAAGGAAAGCTTTGGCATAATCATCTACAGAGCTCTTCATGATTTCATAACGGGAAAGTTCCTTCATCTGACGCTGCATTTCTGCCTGTACCTTTTCGCCAAATTCCTTATCTGGGGTAATCAGGAATACAGCGGCTCTAGGATCATGTTCTGCCTGAGAGAGAAGATCTGCTGCAATCCAGGTAGGGTTGGCACTGCCATCGGCTACGCAGCATACTTCTGAAGGACCAGCAATCATATCGATACCTACTGTACCAAATACCAACCGTTTTGCCATAGCTACAAACGCATTCCCTGGTCCTACGATTTTGAACACTGGTTCTACAGTTTCTGTACCATAAGCCAGCATAGCGATACCCTGCGCACCGCCTACTTTATAAATTTCCTTGACCCCTGCTACATAAGCAGCAGCCAGAATGTTCGGATTGACTTTGCCATCTTTTCCTGGAGGGGTAGCCATAGCTACAGAAGGACAACCAGCTACCATGGCAGGTACAGTATCCATAAGGACCGTAGAAGGATAAGCAGCACGGCCACCTGGTACATAGACACCTACACGCTGGATAGGAAGGAATTGTTCTCCCAAAACTACGCCGTCTCTGAAATTCTTTGTCCAGGATTTTCTCACCTGTTCTTTGTGGAAAGTTTCAATATTGGCTTTGGCTTCTTTCAGTACAGCCAGGAATTCTGGAGTAACTTTGGTCAAAGCTTCCTGGATTTCTTCTTCGCTCACTCTGAGGTCTGTCAGTTCTACTCCATCAAATTTCTTTGTTAAAGCTTTAATGGCTGCATCGCCACCAGTTCTGACCTGTTCCAAAATAGCAGATACTGACTTTTCCAAGTCTTCTGATAAATTTACATTTCGATTTGTCAAAGTACGTACTTCGCGAAGAGACAATCCTTTTTCTGGTACTGTAATCCAATTCATAATAATAAATCCTTCTTTCTAATGATTGTTAATAGCTGATGGTGAACGGTTAACTGTTTACTGTTTACCATCAGCCATTCACTGTCTACTATGTTCTGGTCTGACTAAATCCATAAACGCTTTCAATTCTTTTTGTTTCATTTTATAAGAAACCTTGTTGCAAATAAGGCGAGCGGAAAAATGAAGGAAAGCATCGTACACTTCCATCCCATTCTCCCGAAGGGTGGTCCCAGTTTCTACGATATCTACAATCACATCAGAAAGCCCAACCAAAGGAGCGAGCTCCACAGAACCATTGAGCTTAATGATATCGATAGGCTGGAACCGGCCATCAAAATACTTTCTTGCAATGTGGGGATATTTAGAAGCCACGGTGAGAATACGCTTCTTCATCACATCCTGGTGACCTTTGATACCGGACACGGCCATGCGGCAGCGACCGATGCCAAGGTCTAGGATCTCATACACGTCATCCTCCCCATCTTCCATCAGTACATCTTTCCCAACAATACCTGCATCTGCTGCGCCTCGACGGACATAGACGGCCACATCAGGAGACTTGACCAAAGTCACCCCAATGCGATTTTGATCATCTGTAAAAATGAGTTTCCGGCTCTCATCAGAATAATCGGGAAACTGGAATCCTCCTTCCGCCAGACGTTTCATGACTGTCTTAGCAATGCGCCCCTTGGCCAGTGCGATATGAAGCATAAGAGAGACCTCCCAGTTTTTCTTCTACTGCTGATGGAGAAAAAGATTTGCCATCTAGTAAAAACTCCCCATTCTTATAAGATACAATCATTTTATAATCTCCAGGCTCGATGGTATTCCGTGCGCTGACTCCCATGACGGAATATCCTTTCTTCCGCCAATCCATCAGGATCTGTACCAACTTAGTATCTGCCTTGTCATACCTCACAGCCAAGTCGCAAGAAGGGACCGGCTTTTCTAAAAGCCCCACGTCTGCCATGACTTCATAGAGAAGATTCATATTCATCCCGAAACCACAAGCCGGCCTTGGCACTTGAAATTCTTTGGCCAGGGAATC
>DJPC01000105.1:0-1940 GCA_002439665.1 Dialister sp. UBA6422 | reverse complement strand
ATCATACCGACCGCCGCTAATCAAAGAATACAACGCCCCATCGGCATAAATGCGGAAAACTAAATCTGTATAATATCCCATATGGGACGTAAATCCCAAATCCAGTTGCAACCTATCACTATAGCCAGCTACCTTGAGATAGGCATAAACCTTTTCTAGCCGTTTCAGTGCTTCAGCCATATTCTGATTCAAACACAGGCTCTGTGCCCTTGTCAAAGTTTCTTCATAATCCCCAAATAATTTAGGAAGTTCTAGTAATACCTCTCGCTGAATCTTGGTAATCGAAAGGGTATCTGCTAAATTCTCAAAAGCCACTAAATTTCTAGACTCCATATATTCCCGCACCTTGGAAAGTTCCTTAGGCGTGATATGAAGTTCATCAAATAAAGCATCCATATATGCTACGGTGCCTAGATCGATTCGCATTTTTCGAATCCCCACAGATTCCAAAAATTCAGCGGCCATCACCATCACTTCCCCATCACATTCCGGTGTATCATCCCCTAAGACTTCTACACCACTTTGGAGAAAGTATTTCCCATGGGTGGATTTCCCATAATACTTACGAAAAACCACAGATACATAGCCAAATTTCAAAAGCTGCTTCGGATCTGGATATTCACGAGATGCAGTTTTTACCAAAGGCACTGTCACATCAGGACGCATGACCAATACCTCCCCATCCTGTCCGATGGTTTTAATCATCTCTCGTTGTAATTGAGGAAAATATGTACCATAGGTATCGTAATCCTCAAATGTGGGTGTCTGTATGATTTTCAATCCATGAAGCCGCATAACACCTACCACTGCAGCTTCGATGCGATCATAGTTTTTCATTTCCTCTTCATGGACCATTTTTAGGTCATCTACCCCATGAGCCATAGGCTTCCTCCTTATATACAGCTTAGAATGGGATCCTTACCTCCCCATTTCCTATCCCTTTCTTTGTTGTAGCTATACTTTATCACGATAAAGAAAAAAAGTAAAGAGATTTTATCGAATTTTTCCAATTTTATATGTACTTTTTTATTCGTTATGATTGATGTCACTAAGAAGGATACACAAAAGAAATACCTACCCATAAGCCCGGGATGGAACATGACAAATGTGGCAAGTACATGAATGGACTTATGAAGCCTTCATCGATGAAAATCATACTTTCTCTTACTGCTAAGCTATCTGATAGATGAAACGTAAGGCATGCAGCATCTCTTATACTTTATTAGAAATGATAAAATAAACACAAAAATCCCCATAGACCATTTCATGTGAATAAGTCTATGGGGATTTACATCTCTTACCTATCTACCGCCTCATCATCTACTTCTCAAATCTTTGACCCGGAAATGCATAGGCCCTGACGGCTTTCTATGGGTGTACTCTATTTATTCATACTCTTCCATATGTCCTACGATCTGCTGCAAATGGGATAAATAGACCTTCCCATACCTAGAAAGGATAGTCTCCCTGCGCATGATATAGCCTATTTTCATGAATTCCTTCATTTTCAAAGGCTTAGCGATGATATTATCTCCATTAAGCGCATGGGAGATGACACCAGAACAAACGGTATAACCATCAAGACCAATCAGGAGATTAAAAAGAGTCGCCCTATCCTGCACGCGGATATTTTTCTTCTGTCCCGTAGAGTCCAAAAATTCCTCTTGGTAATAAAAAGAATTATAGACCCCTTGCTCATATGTCAAATAAGGATAATTTTTCAAATCCCGCAAGGTAATAACTTCTTTTCCCGCCAAAGGGTGCTGAGAAGAAATAAAAACGTGTGGCTTTGCGGTAAAAAGCTCCGTAAAAGTCAAGCCATAGGCGGAGAAAATTTTCCGAAGAATTTTCTCATTTCCATAGCTCAAGTACAAAATGCCCAGCTCACTTTTCATATTGGCTACATCTTCGATGATCTCATGGGTCTCCTCCTCTCGGAT
>DJPC01000070.1:837-9967 GCA_002439665.1 Dialister sp. UBA6422 | reverse complement strand
ACTCCCGGAAGAATGGTTACATTTCCACCGATCCATACATCATTTCCAATTGTAACCGGTTTTCCTATTCCAAGATGCTCTCTGCGTCCTTTTGGGGTGATCGGGTGATTTACAGTTGTAATCAGAGTATTCGGTCCGATCATCACATAATTGCCAATATGAACTGGCATAATATCAAGAATTGTTACATTATAATTTGCCAGAAATTGGTCACCTACATGAATATTTTTCCCATTGTCACAATTAAAAACAGGTAAGACAATAGCATTTTCTCCAACACTGCCAAAAAGAGCACGGACTGCTTTTTTTCTTTCTTCCACCTGGATCATGGGGATAGCATTGAGTTTTTGACACCATTCCAAAGCATGCAATTTTCGAGCATCCACTTCCGGATCCCAAAAATCATAAGGCAAGCCGGCATCTAATTTTTCCACTTCTGTCAAAGATTTCATCCTCTTTCTAAGAAAATACTGATGTATGAATGCATAAAAAATATGGGCTATGCGCTACATATCTTCGCACTAGGGGTAAGGTTTACTTTCCGAATCCATCATCCACAAATGATAGATCGTTGGTTTGATAGTTAAGGGTTAAATATTGTGAAAACCCTAAACCTCAAACCAATGCTACTATGCTTTTGTGCGAGATATGTAAAACATTCCTGGAGAATAACCCCCATTCCAAAAGCCCTAAACCACAAAAATAACTAAGTCTCAAAAAAAGTAAATGAATGACCAAGCCACTAATGACCAGTCACCAATTCATAGGCCGCTTCTATTTCTGCCACGTACATGATAGAGTAGTCTTTATCCGGATAGCTGGACTGGGCCAGTTTTTCATCTAAGAAACATTCTGGTCGGATAGCCTGTTTATACAAAGTCCTACAAAGAAAAACCCATTTCCCTTCTTCATAGGTAGGCTGGCCTTCTACATGGGTCAGATGCAATCCGGATTTTTCAATTTTATCTGGCACATCTGCGCCGGAATGGCTTCCCAAGTACCCCATTTCCTGCTGATGTCCATCAAAAAAAGTCAGCGTAAAGCGTCCACTGGCATCCATAAACCGTTTCGTATACCGCTGGGGACGGATGTATACCGTAACGGTTTTCTTTTCCCACACATTGCCCAAGGCACCCCAACCAGCTGTCAAAGCATTGGCTTTTCCATCGGTTTCTGCTGTAACAAGAAACCAATTTTCTCTCATTCCTACCACAGGGTCAACCTTTGCACATACATCTTTCAAATCAATCGATTTCCATTCCATAGAAATTCCTTCCCTTCTAAAAAATATCAATGCGGTTACGTTAAGGATTTGTGGCAGTAAGCATGCCTTTATTAGAAGTTACAAATTCTGAGACTTCCAAAGGTTCAAAGGGTTCTTAGGTTTCTCGAATGTGCCTATACATGCTAGCGTCATCATCTCATTTGAAGGCCGTGAGCAACCTTAGCGACTTAAGTAACCTGAATAACTTGTACTGTCTAGTGATTCAAATCCTTAACGTAACAGCATGAACCGCAAGAGCACAACCAGCTACTTTTCTATTTGCTCTTCATTATAAACAGAATTTTTTTAAAATAGCAGCGCTAGAAGTTATGGTCTATAGTGGTAAATCTTCAGATTTTCTATTAGAATAAGTGACAGTAAGCATGCCTTCGTCAGAAGATACAGGCTCTAAAGGTTCGAATGATTCTTAGGTTTCTCGAATGTGCCTATATATGCTTACTTTATCATCTCATTTGAGGAACGTGAGAACCTTCAGAACCCTTAAAACCTTTATCGTGAAATGAATAACACCCACTATATACAGAAAGGAGATCCCCATGAATCCATCCTTAAAAAATGCCATAGACAAACTCAGTCAAGATTTTGATGCCATTCAATGGCATTTCCTAGATGTGCCTGCAGGAGACCCTAGAGGACACACCCAGCTGTGGCCCGGCGATCCAGCTGAGGATATTATGATTTGCGTATATAAAGGAAATCATATCCAACAAGATTTCCATCGACAAGATTATTTTTTCTTCAATTTCGCCTACCAAGGAAATTATGGTGCCTTGAGTGACCAATTTAACCATCGCATCATCATCAAAGAAGGAGAATGTTATATCGGACAGCCCTATGCAGGTTACGCGCCCAACGGAGAAAGTGAAAAAGAAATCATCATCGTCGGTGTTCTTATTCAAACGAAGGCCTTCTTCCAAACCTTTCTTCATGTGCTCTCTGCCAATAGGCGATTATTTCAATTTTTCTTGACCCCTCAAATCGACCAATTTTCAGACAAATATATTCATCTTCGCTTTGATGCCCCATTTTTCCTGCGTCATCTATTAGATTTGATGATTTTAGAATATGCGAATAAGCAGGAAAACACACAGGAAATATTGAAATCACTGACTTTGGCTCTCCTCATGTTGGTGGCTCGGCAGTATGATGCTTCCCATCCCGCTGCCGAGCCCCATCCTTTGGTTGACCAACTGGTACAATATATCAGTGCACATTACGACACCGTGACTCTTCATGAATTGGCTTCCCATTTCTCCTACCATCCCAATTATATTTCCAGTTATATCCGAAAAGAAACAGGCCTATCTTTCTCTGAAATTCTTCTAGCCCAACGGATGGAACGAGCCGCTTCCCTACTTCGTAGCACTACACTGAGCATCGAAGACATATCTACCATGCTAGGTTATAGCAATACAAGCAATTTCTATAAAGCTTTCCGGAAATACTATCATCGATCTCCTAGAAAATACGAGGAGTAGCGAATGGGGATGTTTCTCCACAGAACCTTTTCATACATACAAAAAACTCGTATGCCTTTCTTTTGCAAGAAACGCATACGAGCTTTTTATGTTAAGGAAACGGTGATTACATCAGGGTCCCCTAAAAGAACCAATTACTGCTGGCTCTTCTTTACATTTGCATTTTTATATCTAGCCTGACGGGACAGGACCATTTTTCTCATTCTGATGTTCTTTGGTGTCACTTCTACCAATTCATCATCATTGATCCATTCCAGTGCACCTTCCAAAGTGAACTTACGGCATGGCGGCAATTTGATGGCATCATCAGAACCGGCAGCACGAGTATTGGTAAGATGTTTCTTCTTGCATGGGTTTACATCCATGTCCTGGTCACGGGAGTTTTCGCCGATGATCATACCTTCATAGACTTCTACGCCTGGTTCCAAGAACAATTCGCCGCGATCCAGTACAGAATTCAGACCATAAGCAGTAGTTACACCAGATTCAAAAGCTACCAAAGATCCTCTGGTTCTTTCCGGAATATCACCTTTGTAAGGAGCATATCCCTGGAATACGTGGTACATAATACCGGTACCACGGGTAGTGGTCAAAAGTTCATTACGGAAACCGATGAGGCCACGAGCTGGGATAGAGAATTCCATCTTCATGTAGCCAGCCATTTCTTCCATAGAAATCATTTCTGCTCTTCTCGGTCCCAGACCTTCCATGACAGCACCCATGAATTCCTGTGGTACTTCAATGGTGAGTCGTTCCAATGGTTCGCACTTCTTACCATTGATTTCTTTATAAATAACCTGCGGTTTAGATACTTCCAGTTCAAAGCCTTCACGACGCATGGTTTCAATCAAAACAGACAGATGGAGTTCCCCACGGCCGGATACTTTAAATGCATCGGATGTATCGGTGTCTTCTACACGAAGAGCCACATTGGTTTCGATTTCTTTATAGAGACGAGCACGGATATGACGGGAAGTAACGAAATCGCCTTCACGACCAGCAAATGGACTCTTATTAACATGGAATACCATGGACAAAGTCGGTTCATCAATATGAATAGCCGGCAGCGCTTCTGGATTGGTTGCATCTGTTACGGTTTCGCCAATGTTGATATCCTTAAAACCAGCCATAGCAATGATATCGCCTACTTTAGCTTCCTGAATAGGAGTCCGTTTCATCCCCTGCCAGTTGAAGAGCGCGCCGATATGATCGCTTCTGATTTTTTCTCCATCAGTAATAGCAACTGGCATACCCTGCTTAGCGGTACCACGGGTAACGCGGCCAATCGCTACCTTACCTAAGTAGTCATCAGCTTCCAGAGTGGTCACCATAACCTGAAGGCCTGCATCCGGATCCCCTTCTGGGCATGGAATATATTTCAGAATAGCATCAAAGAGTGGATCCAGGTTCTTGCCTTCATCATTCATATGAAGTTTAGCAATACCGCTTCTAGCAGATGCATAGAGAAGCGGGAAATCGAGCTGGTCATCGTCTGCTTCCAATTCCATGAAGAGTTCCAGGATTTCCCCTTCTACATCGGAAATACGCTGGTCAGGACGATCGATTTTATTAATAACAACGATTGGTTTCAGTTTATGTTCCAGAGCTTTACGGAGTACATACTTAGTCTGTGGCATTGGGCCTTCATGAGCATCTACCAGAAGCAAAACACCATCTACCATGTTCAAGATACGTTCTACTTCACCGCCAAAATCCGCATGCCCTGGGGTATCGACGATATTGATCTTTACTCCATTGTGCATTACAGAGGTATTCTTGGCCAGAATGGTGATGCCGCGTTCACGTTCCAATGGATTGGAGTCCATGACACGTTCAGCCACTTTCTGGTTATCTCTGAAAATATGACTCTGTTTCAACATAGCATCTACCAGAGTCGTCTTACCATGGTCGACGTGAGCGATAATGGCAATATTGCGGATGTCTTCTCTTTTCATTTCTTTCCTTTTCCCCCTCGGGCAAACTATAGGGTTTCAATCTGATAAACCCATTCATTGATCGCATCTTTTTTGAATATAGGATGTAAGAATCAGTCATTAAAAACAAGAATTTGATCGACCTGAATAACCAGTAGGTACATCTAGTATACCATCGCATACGAGACTGACTACGGCTCTTTCCTGTTTCTGATAGGCTAATATCTACTCTCTATTTTCCAAAAAAGATATCCACATTTTTTATTATTACGAAATACAATTAATTATACCACATTTTGAAAAGACTTGTGAATGGCTTTTTTAGAGGCCCAAGTAAAAAATCACTAAAATAGAAGGGAACATGGGCAAAATAACTACGATACACACAAGAAAACTGGCACTTACTTTAAAAATGAACCACCTTACATAATACTGCAAATTATATGCATTATCTTCTTGACTTTTAGATTTTTATCCTTTAATATATGAATAGGTAATGTGAGAGGAAACTTCTACGCACGGCGCCGATCAAAAAACGTAGAAGAAGAATCTCTGCAAGCTACCGAGGGAAGATGAATCCATAAGAGCTCCGGTGTTACACGCCGTTCGACCCGCATGAAGGGCTATTCGGGAACTTCATGGTGTAATCAAAATAAAATATAAGTCCACAGGGAAAGCAAGAATACCTGGCTGTCCGGTCGCAGTCATCTCGAGTGTTTGCTTTTCATGTGGGCTTTTTTTGTTGTCATTTTATGTGTTGATTGACTATTCATAGAACGTTTGACATGTATCTTTTTATGTCACCATGACATCAGGGACACTTCGAAAGTTGGTTTATTCTATAAGTCCTATCATCAAGTCACCAGATCCTGACACACCACAAAGGGCCATGGCAAAATGCAAAAGCATCATGCCATGGTCCTTTGTATTTGACGATATATATTGGAGTGATGAGTTGCTGGTTGTTTTAAAGAGTTCATATATCTGATCTTCCATTTCTAGTGACCAGCCACCAGTCATCTGTACCTGACACCTCTTAATCTGCTTCTTCAGCCTGCAGTAGATCCCTCCGAAAGGAGATCAAAAAGAGAAGGTTCGTGGCTCTTAGTACCTAAAAAGAGGATGGGATAAAACACAAAAGTATTTTATCCCATCCTCTTTTTTGTTATTATCTATGGCTGTTCCAACAACTAAACGCCGGTCATTTGATTGGATTAGCCTTTGAAGTATTTCACCCCTGCTTCAAAGAGTGGCTGATAGGTATTACCGGAAATATTCTTTCCGATATTGGATCCGCTTCTTTCTGTATGACCCATTTTACCTAAGACACGACCATCCGGGCTGGTAATGCCTTCTACTGCCCAGCAAGAGCCATTTGGATTGAACCGGCTATCATAGGTCGGATTTCCTTCAAAGTCAGTGTACTGGGTAGCAATCTGTCCATTGGCCGCCAAAGCCTTAATCTGTTCATCAGAAGCAATGAAACGTCCTTCGCCATGACTGATAGCAATGCTATACAGATCCCCTGGTTTGCAAAGAGAAAGCCAAGGAGACTTGGTGGATACCACTTTGGTTGTCACATACTGAGATACATGACGTCCAATGGTATTAAATGTCAATGTAGGTGCCTCATCGGTAAGCGGCTTAAATTCGCCATATGGTACGAGACCCAATTTAATCAGTGCCTGGAAACCATTACAGATACCAAGAGCCAAACCATCTCTGGTGTGAAGGAGCTGTTCCATGGCTTCCATGAGTTTCTGATTTCTAAATACAGCTGCAATAAACTTACCACTGCCATCTGGTTCATCCCCTGCGGAGAATCCGCCTGGGAACATGACAATCTGTGCATGGCGGATACGCTCTGCCATTTCTTCTACGGACGCCTTAAGTTCTGCAGAATCTCTATTTCTAAAAATAAAGATATCCGCTAAAGCACCTGCTCTTTCAAAAGCACGAGCGCTGTCCACCTCGCAGTTGTTACCTGGCATAGTGGGAATGAAAACTCTCGGCTTTGGCAGATTGGTATGAACATAAAACTGCGGAATAGAAGCTACTTCTGGAAGCACTGGATTTTCTTTTTCTATGCTCTTAGCGAGACGTGGGAAAATTGGATCAAGAGTGCCTTCATAGGAAGCAAGAAGGTCATCCAATGCAATGTCTTCACCAAAGAGTTTCATAGAATCGCCGCCTACCGTACCAAGAATCTTGGTGTGCGGTTGTTTAGCATATTCTTTAGCTAATTCAGGTGTAGTTTCTACGATAATAGCACCGTAGAAATTGTCAAAATATTTGAAAAGCGGAAGATTTTCTCCAAAAGTAACGCCTAAATGATTGCCAAATGCCATCTTAGCAGCTGTCACTGCCACACCGCCATGTTCTACTGCTTTCATGGCTGCGATATGACCTGCCTGTACTTCCTGATAAAGGAAATCTGCATGGGCTTTGAATACGTCAAGAAGCGGCATTCCTGTATCATCCTTCGGCTGTCCGAAGAGAATCAGAGTGTCCCCTTCTTTCTTGAGTTCCTGACTAATAGCTTCAGAAGCTTTGCCTGGAGCAATAGCAAAGGAAACCAATGTAGGTGGTACATGGATATCATTGAAAGTACCACTCATGGAATCTTTACCGCCGATAGCCCCAAGGCCCAAAGATTTCTGCATGTGGAAAGCCCCGAGAAGCGCTGCTGCTGGTTTTCCCCAACTGGTCTTATCAGTTAATTTTTCAAAATATTCCTGAAGGGTAAGGTACGCTTTTCTCCAGTCAGCCCCCAAGGCCACCAAACGAGCTACAGAAAGAAGTACTGCATAAGAAGCTCCGTGGAATGGACTCCAAGTAGCCAGATCAGGATCAAAACCGTGAGCCATGAAGCTAGCGCTATTGGTTTCTCCTTTGCGTACCGGGAATTTAGCTACCATACCATCGGTTGGTGTTTTTTGATACTTACCACCAAATGGCATAAGCACCGTACCTGCACCGACAGTGGAATCAAATCGTTCAGAGAGTCCCTGCTGAGAGCAGTTATTTAGATCTGCCATGGCAGAAATCCAAGTCTTTTTAATATCTTTGATCTCTTTTTTATGGAAATATCCAGCTTCATCCGGTTTCGCAATATAAGCTTCCTTCACTTGCTGTGCCCCATTGGTATCTAAGAAAGCTCTAGAAATATTGACAATGGTGTCCCCTCTCCACTTCATGACCAAACGCTTAGTATCTGTCACATCGGCAATGATCGTGGCTTCCAGGTTTTCTTCTGCGGCAAAACGAATGAACTGATCTGCATCCTCCCTGCGGACCACCACTGCCATACGTTCCTGGGATTCAGAAATAGCCAATTCTGTCCCATCCAGGCCTTCGTATTTCTTGGGTACTTTATCCAAATTGATATCGAGTCCATCGGTTAACTCTCCGACAGCGACTGACACACCGCCAGCGCCAAAGTCATTGCACCGCTTGATTAAGCGAGTCACTTCGCCACGACGGAAAAGGCACTGAATCTTTCTTTCTGTCAAAGGATTGCCCTTTTGCACTTCTGCACCGCAGGTTTCGATAGATTCTGTATTGAGTTCCTTAGAAGAACCAGTAGCACCACCCATACCATCACGGCCAGTACGTCCGCCTACCAAGATGACTACATCCCCAGGGGTCGGAGCTAAACGGATCACATGGTCTGCTGGAGCAGCAGCCACAACCGCACCGATTTCCATACGCTTTGCTACAAAGCCTGGATGATAATATTCTTTAACTTCCCCAGTAGCTAAGCCGATCTGATTGCCATAGGAACTATACCCCTTAGCTGCTTCGGTTGTAATCTTTCTTTGCGGAAGTTTACCTGGAAGTGTTTCAGAAAGTGGTGTCCGCGGATCACCAGCACCAGTGACACGCATAGCCTGGTACACATAGGAACGACCAGAAAGGGGATCGCGAATACAACCACCTAAACAAGTAGCTGCCCCGCCAAATGGTTCAATTTCTGTGGGATGATTGTGTGTTTCATTTTTAAATAGAAGAAGCCAATCTTCACTGCCGTTCACTGTATCAATCTTGACTTTAATGGTGCAGGCATTGATTTCTTCTGATTCATCTAAATTAGAAAGTTTTCCTTCCTTGCGAAGTGCCTTCACAGCAGCGGTAGCCATATCCATCAAAGTGACAGGACGAGTGGTGTCCTTGCCATAAAGATGAATCCTAGTTTCTGTATATTCAGTCAGCGCTTTGGCAATAGGAGCAGTATATTTCCCTTCTTCTACCCCAATATCAGTGAGTTTGGTAGAGAAAGTGGTATGGCGACAATGGTCAGACCAATAGGTATCCAGTACACGGATTTCCGTCACCGTGGGATCACGTTTTTCTTCATCACGGAAGTAGTCACGAATCATTGCCAAATCGCCATGACTCATAGCCAGTCCCATGTCATGAATCATCTGGTCAAT
>DJPC01000070.1:554-766 GCA_002439665.1 Dialister sp. UBA6422 | reverse complement strand
ACCGCCTTGGGATCATCGATAGGAAGGTCTAAGGTCTTTGCTTCTTCCAGACTAGCTTCCCTAGATTCTACAGGGTTGACTAAGAATTTCAGAATTTTTTCCCGATCCCCAGCCACAAACTTGCCTTTAAAAGCGTACACCAAAGCGCAGCGTACCCTGGCTCCATCTTTCCCTGTCACAATAGCCAGACACTGCTCTGCGGAATCGGCTCT
>DJPC01000070.1:0-448 GCA_002439665.1 Dialister sp. UBA6422 | reverse complement strand
GAGAAAACCGTAGCCACCGCTTTTTCATAATCCTCGTCTGTTAAGCCGTCTACATCGTAGCGATGATAAATAGCCGAAGAGGAAATACGATCCCCCAAAACCTCTTTAAGCTGTGCTGTCAAGCTTTCTTCCCCTTGGCGGAAGCCTTCTTTCTTACGAACATACAAACGTCTGATATCAGACAAGTCCAACACTCCTTCCTCATACACACACGCTTTGCGTGCACCTTGGTGGTGACTGGCAATGAACCTCCAGTGATCCATAGTGAATAGGCAGAAATCAAAAACTATATGTTCTTCCTCTCATCCCTACTTCTACTATATACCACAGGGACCCATTCCCTTCTTCATATACAGTAATAAAAGGTAAAAATTACGCCTTTATTTTACCATAAAATAACCTGGTGGCGAGAAAATCCGTAAAAATATTTTATGTTGTTAGTTGTTAG
>DJPC01000064.1 GCA_002439665.1 Dialister sp. UBA6422 | reverse complement strand
CGGCTTGTGGTGCTTCAGTGAAAAGATGCCCGAAATGTGGGGCGGTACTAGATCCCAAGGAAAATTTCTGCAGTGAATGTGGGACGAAAGTGTCTTTGGACCCTTCCATTCAAGCACCAGAAACATCAAAACGGGAGTATAAAAAATGGCTGCCCCTTGGGATTGCAGCAGCCGTAGTTTTGGTCATAGGCATTGCTTTGTCAGCTGGGAATGACTCTTCGGGTACATCCACGTCATCAGGTGGAAGTATTTCCGTCAAAGCCGATGACATGATTGACGACTATGTCAGAGATCAGGCGAGCGCAGAAAAACAGTACAAAGACAAACAGGTCAAAGTCACTGGTCAGCTGATTTCCAAAAGTCAGTTTTCCAATAGCCAGGATTATGGACTCCTTATAGGAAATAAAAATATGGCGGGGAAACGTTATGTGATTTTGGTTGATTTGCCATCGGAAAAGGCAGCAGAGGCTAACAAAGTCAAACCGGGAGATTTTGTGTCTGCAGAGGGAAAATGCGTAGGAATCGTGAAACAAGATGACCCTACCAAAATATCTGTGCAGATTCTAACCAATAAAATCAATTAAGAAAAGAGGGGATTGTGATGAATCGATTTTGTCCCAAATGCGGGAGTCCCGTGGATAGTATGAAAAAATTTTGCCCTAAGTGTGGTGCACCGCTCCAGGGGCAGGCGGTCAGATCGTCTGCGGTGGCAGGACAAACAGCAGAAAAACAGAAAAAATGGATCATTTATGCTGCGGCGGCCCTCATTCTTCTTGGCGGAGGATTCTTTGGGGCTCAGCATTTCGGTGGTGAGAAACAAAGTGTAGCTACTCCAGCAGCGGTTTCTTTTGCAGTCGCTCAAAGCAAAGCAGCCGCTTCTTCTAAGCAGGGGGAAGCAGAAGCACAACCCATAGATCCATACTTGCAAAAAGCCAAAGACCAAATGAAAAATATGGGAATTGATGTAGCAAAAGTTATCGCTTATTCTGGATATGTAGAAGACTACGACAAAGGCTTCATGGTCATGGCCGATGGAAAACTTTGGATTGTGGATATGAAAAATCATCGCGTGGCAACCATTGAGAATCCGGAGTGTCTAAAAAAATTTCATGACTATTTCAAAAAAGCGCAGGCTAATAGCGTGATTGTCAAGTTTAATATATTGAATGATACACCAGGAGAAGACCAGGGAATGGGTGAATGGAATGGCAGCGATCATTATCTGCCTATGTTTATTTCCTGGAAATTGGATGGGAAGAATACCATAGATAGTGGACTCTTCACAGGAAAAGGAAAAAGTCCAGGACACTACCATGCGTATCTGTATGAACAGAAAAATGTAGACCTGGCTCACATATTTTTGGCTCGGGCCAATCAACTGGCTAGTGATGCAGAACGGCGTGGCGTGCTGTAAATTACATAGGAGGAAACATAAAAATGAAGTGGAATGTAAAAAAGACAGCAGCATCTATTCTTTTGGGATTTTCTTTGGCTTGTGCCATTCCGGCGGGATTTTCACCAGAAATCTCCCCGTTTTCTGTTAGCGCAGCCGGTATGTATGAAGATCATCTATGGGGAAATCCTAACTATGAACTGGTTCGCGGTCATATGGGGTATGGATTCTATATAGACTGGTCATCCTACGTTCTGATTTCAGAACGTGGCATCGGTCCAGGGCAGACAAGGTTTGCGGTCAATGTGATTCGATACGACGTGGAACAGGGAACCGTGGATGGGTCAAACACCTATGAATACATCGAATCACGGCAGGGAACCTATTGTAGTATTGATGGACACGATTTCCAAGCCTTCGATCAGAATAAAGAATTTGGATATAATCAGATTGTGATAGAAACCTATAAACGGTGCATGGAAAATCTATACAATTAGTGATTCCAACTTCTCGTCATGAATAAAAATTCAAAAATAATTCCAAACTACGATTAAATCAGTGTTTTTCTAGCGGTTTCATCGTATCGTCATTTCGACCGATCGTATTCGTGTTTGGTGATACAGATGTAATGAAATGAGATGCGCCCCTGAGTGGAGAGATCTTAGCAGCACCAGCGGTAAGGGCTTAAAGAATCAAAACATAACGGCAAGACGTCACATCAAACAAAGCGAGATGGGTGGCTCTGGCGAGCTACAATTTGTTGGATTAACCATTACGGGATACATCATCAAGCCCTTCCCGCTACTGCTTTGAGATTTCTCCACTCTCCTACACATCCAGTTTCAAGGCTACACAAGTACAAATACAATCGGACCCCATGACGGTTATGGATAGAGGCATGTTCGAAGCCACTCGAGAACTTTAAAACTCCTATAACTTTCCGTGGAATCATAAGTACTGCCTTCAAATCTTTACTTAGCAGCATGGCTCTATATATGATATAATTAAACATAGAAATCATTCTAAAGCGAAAGCGTTTGGGAAACGGGGGTGCATGGAAATGATGAAACAGCATGACATCATGGAGCACCTTTGCGTAGTGATCACAGATACACAAAATATTCGGGGGGGGTAAACGAAATTTTTCCCTGCTTTTCAAGACCTCATCATAAAGAGAGATTCTTTTTATGATGAGGTCTTTTTGCATATTTTTTTACCTTTCCCATCCTATGTCCATGGTTGTGAGGATAATAAGAAATACAGAGCACTCACCTTTTTCTCACTATGGTGCCAAAGGAGATGTATATGGATACAGAAAACAAAGGAGCCCGGCTGCTGGAGATGTATGAACGGCTGAGCCATGGCGAAGTGGTTTCCAAGAAAGACCTGGCGGACACCTATGGCGTCACGGTTAAGACCATCCAGCGAGACATTGACGAACTCCGTGCCTACTTGGCGGAGAAATCGCTCCAAGGAGACCACGGAATCATTGAATACAGCCCGGCGAAGAAAGGATACCGGCTGGTCCGTTCCACCTATGAACATTTGAATCACAAAGAAATATTGGCCCTGGCAAAAATCCTTCTGGAAAGCCGCGCTTTGGAACCAGTAGAACTTCACACCATCCTGGACAAACTCACCGCCGCCTGCCCAGAAAAAGATCGGGCTACCGTAGAAGACATCATCAAAAATGAAGCTTTCTACTACGTACCGCTCCATCACAAAAAGAAACTGCTGGACCCACTGTGGAACCTGTCTTTGGCAATTCAAAAACAGGAGATTCTTCACATCCGCTACATCCGCCAAGATGGCATAGAACGGCAGCATGATGTGAAACCAGTGGCCATACTCTTCTCCGAGTTCTATTTCTACCTGGTGGCCTTCAAAGAAGAAGAAACTGAATTTCCCACCATTTTCCGAGTGGACCGTATCGAAGATATGGAGAACACAGGAAATACCTTCCACATCCCCTATGCGGACCGGTTCAAAGATGGTGAATTTCGAAAGCGAGTTCAATTCATGTACCCTGGCCCCTTGCGGCGGGTGACATTCACCTATAGTGGTCCTTCCGTAGAAGCCGTGCTGGATCGACTTCCTACGGCGCAGATTTTGGAAGAAAAAGAGGGAGTTTATACTATCACCGCTGAAGCCTATGGAATTGGGGTCGATATGTGGTTGGGGAGCCAGGGGGATAAGGTGAAAGTGCTTGGAAATTAGAAATGAGGAATGGTGGTGCCGCCGCATCAAATAAAAAGCGGCGGGAGATTTTTACAAGTAGGCAGTATGCAGTTTGCTGGTGAAGGTATATTGCTTTAGCACTTACCAAAATAAAAGGAGTGAGTTATATGATAAAACCGAATGGATTTATGCCCACATTTCCAGGAAATGATCCGCTTGACTCTTTGGATTTTCCGATTGAGATTGGCAAGAGGGTGCTGTTTAAGCATCATGAAGACCAAACGGCTTATAAAAAACTAGAACCAGGAGATGTGCTAGCAGTATCTCGATGGGGAAATCTGTATGAACATTACGGAGTGTATATCGGACAACAGCAGGTGATTCATTTTGCAGGTGAACCTGGTGATAGTGAGATTTTTGATGATTCTGCAATGGTTCGCGAAGTGTCGCTTTCTGGCTTTGAACAAGATAGTGAATATCGGATTATTGCCTTTCCAAAGGAGTGCTCTATTTCAGGTTATCATTTGTATAGTGCAGAAGAAACTGTAGAGCGGGCTAAGTCTCGTTTGGGTGAGAGAGGTTATGGACTTTTTGGAAATAATTGTGAGCACTTTGCTTATTGGTGCAAAACAGGAGTAAAGACATCTAAGCAAGTGAAAGCCTTGAAGCAAGCATTGGGATTAGAACCGAAAGATGATAGATTTCCAATTCAGTGGATTGTTTATTATGGAGTTTAATAATAAATAAAATGAAGCATTTATAGAAACGGGGATATAGATAATGCATACAACGTTACAGAAAAAATCATCTGAGGAAGAAAAGAAGAAAACGCGATCACAAAAAATTTTGGAGAATGTTGCCGCGGGGCAAGCGGCAGGTGCTTCTGTGGAACAATCTGTGAAGCGCGTGGCTGAAACTTATAGGAAGCCTGACACTTACGACAGAAAGCTCTATGATAATGGGGCAGCCAAGCGACAGGCTAAAGTAGATGTCTTTTCTAATGGTAAGCCAGTGAAAGACCCTTATTCGGGTGATGAACTGTTATTGCGCAAGCAAGAAGCCAAATTGAAATATGGGAAAAATTGGCAAAAACATTTGGCTGAGTCAGATCATGTGGAACCTATACACAAAGTGTATGAAAGACATAAAAATGATGCATTTACAAAAAATGAAGACATTCGAGAGACGGTTAATAGTAAGGAAAATCTGAAAGTCGTTTCCCGAAAGCAAAATAATGCCAAACGGGATAAAAGTAACGAAGAATTTTATGGTGATAAGGAATATTTGAAAGATAAAGATATTCATCTTTCAAAGAAAGCCAGAGAAAAAGCCATCGAAGATGGACGAAAGGCAAAATCTCACATTGAACAAAATTTGCAGATTCGACAGGTTAAAAATGTGGCGTCTGAATTTCATCAGTCAGGAATGGAGGCAGCAAAAGCTGGGGCTTCTGCTACAGCGATCATGTCTACAGCTACTAATTTTGTGGCAGTCCTTCGTGGGGAGAAAAAGCCATCAGAAGCATTGAAAGATATTACTGTAGCAACGGGAAAAACGGCAGCCGTATCTTATGTGACTGGCGGTATGGTGACTGTCACGACCCAGATACTTAGTCGTTCTACGTCTCAGCTTGCACAATTGCTGGCAAAGGCCGGAATGCCTGGCAAAGTCGTTGCAGCGGTGATGGCCACCGGTGGAACATTGAAGCGATATATTAGTGGAGAAATTTCTACTTTGGAATGTATGGTGGAATTGGGAGAAACGGCCACTGTTTGTACGGCTGCATCTTATGGAGCCATGGTTGGGCAAGTAGCGATTCCTATTCCTATCGTAGGGGCCATGCTGGGAAGTATGATTGGCGGTATGCTGGGAAGTGCAGCATTCAATGTACTTAGTCGCCAATTTCAAGCCGAAAAATTAGCGAAAGAACGGCGGATACATATAGAAAAAGAATGTAAAGAAGCCATTCGTATGATAGAAGAATATCGGAGAGAGCTGAATGAATTAGCCGACAAGTACTTGGCTGAAAATCATAAAATATTTGATGAAGCTATAGGAAATATGGATGCTGCTTTGCAAAGGAAAGATGCAGACGGTTCTATTCATGCGGCCAATCGAATTACTACGCAATTAGGGGGTGAAGTACAATTTCAAAATACAGAAGGATTTGATGCATTGATGAAAAGTGATGATCCATTTATGTTGTGAATGAGGAGAAACAATTATGCCATTACCATTAGGATTAGGTTGTGATATGGGTGGATTGATTGACAGTCTTTCTAATAGACTAGTTGCTGGCAATAATATGATAGATAAAAAATGGAAAAAAGAGAAAACAAAAGAGGTTGATGCCAAGGGAAAGACACTGTCTAAGAAATCCGGCGATAGTAAAAATACTAATGAAAACTAAATGAAATGTATGAGAAATCGGTTATTGTTGTTAAATGAAAAGGAGAAATGATTATGCCATTACCCATTATTTTAGGAGGACTAGCTGTTTTAGCAGGTGTTACTGGTGTCAAAAAGGCTTATGATGCCAATGAGAAAAATAATAGAGCGAAACGTATTAACAATAATGCACAAGAAATGTATGAAAAAGCAAAACAAAAATTGCAAAATTCTCAGAATCAGGCTTCAGCAAGTCTTACACATCTGGGAGAAGTAAAGGTAGATGTTTTACAGAAGGACATGGTTCCCTTTGTCAAATTGATGAATAAAATCAAAAATATCAATATGACAGAAATCAGAGGAATGGGAGATTTATCTCGATTACAAGTCAATGAAGAGGTTTTAGCAAGCATGCAGAGCATGGGGAGCTTAGCCATGAAAATGGTATCTGGTAGTATAGAAGGTGTAGGCGTAGGAGCAGCTGCAGCTTTTGGTGCATATGGTACCGTTACTATCTTGGGAACTGCTGGAACAGGGACTGCTATTGCAGGACTTAGCGGTGCAGCAGCAACCAATGCGACTTTGGCGTACTTGGGCGGAGGTACGTTAGCTGCTGGTGGTTTGGGTGTTGCTGGTGGGACTGCAGTTCTTGGTGGCATTGTAGCGGGGCCAGCTTTGGCGGTGTTGGGATTTGCTATGAATTCAAAGGCAAATGAAAATCTAGAAAATGCGAAGAGTAATCGGGCACAAGCTGAAAAGGCTGCTCATGAAATGGGGTTAGCAAGTGACGCATGCCAGAAAATTAGCGATCGTGCAGATATGTTTGTTGATTTGCTGGGAAATATTCACTTAAGATTCCAAAAGTTTGTAGATCAGATGAAAGATGTACTCATATATAAAGGAACTGACTATAGAGAATATGGACAAGCAGAAAAAGATATCTTAGCAATGACCTTGAGTTTAGCGGTAGCTACCAAAGCTGTTTTAGATACACCGATTCTCAATAAAGATGGTTCTGTGACAATTAAATCTTTAGATGTTTACCACGAAATGAATCAAAAAATTGCGAAAGTGAATGCATAATGGAATTTCCTTGCTTGATTTGCGGGCTGTGTTGCGAAAAAGCGGCTATGGTGCCGCAGCTGCAGCCATATATAGGGGAAGATGGTTTTTGTAAGAACTATGATAAGGTAACAAAGAAGTGTCGTATTTATCCGCATCGGCCAGAGATTTGCAACACCCGTCAAATGTATGAGAAGTATTTCCAAAGTACAATGAGTGAATCGGAGTTCATTGTTAAAAATTTGGAAGTCTGTTATGCACTGAATATGAAAAAAGGACTATCGGAAAATGCTCGTAAAATCCGTGAACTCATCATAAAAGTGCACGAGAATACATCTGGAAGTTGATAAGAAAATGTCGTTGAACGATTGAATGATTCAAGTGTTCAACGACATTTTTCTTTTGCTCTATTTCAATAAAATTTTTCAAAGAAATATTTCTCATACCCATCCCTTGTCCAACTTCCCGGATATACTAAAGAAAAGCTGATAGTTGAACAGCTAGAGAATATTTTCTAAGGAGGAATCTATCATGAGTGAAGAGGGAAACCATATGCCTGAATTGATATCGGGAAGAGCGGAAACTGCAAAAGCTAAGGCGGGTACGGAGTTGCAGCAGTGGGCAGAGCAGTATTATGCTAAGTTGGTGGAAGAGAATCAGCCAGAGCCGGAACCGTCGATGTTGGACCAATTATTGGATAAGGTAGGAGAGTATGTGGATCAGGAAATCGAGAAACTGCCGCCGGAGGAACAGGAAGCGGC
>DJPC01000038.1:26327-26524 GCA_002439665.1 Dialister sp. UBA6422 | reverse complement strand
GATAACCATAATGAAGTAACAGCCCTTCGCATGAAACTTATGTGTGAAATACAAGATGGATTCTTGCTTTCTGAAAAAGATCTACTTCTCCGGGGAAGCGGTGAATTTTTCGGTTATCATCAGCATGGGATGCCTGACCTTAAAGCAGCAGATATTGTCAAAGATCTGCCCCTTTTGGAAGAAGCGAGAAAAGAGGC
>DJPC01000038.1:10746-26272 GCA_002439665.1 Dialister sp. UBA6422 | reverse complement strand
TTGTTAGTTGTTTGTTGTTGGAACCAAACAACTAACAACCAACAACCAACAACAAATAACTCAAGTATCCTGTCTTTGCAGACTTTATATCAAATATGTTATAATGTTTTAATTAGAGAACTGGATAGATAACACATCTTTTTCTATAGAGTATCTGATTATTTTTAGTGAATAGGAGGGTATCATGAGAGCTGACAAATTTGGCAAGCAGGGACTGACATTTGATGATGTGCTTTTAATTCCGGCACATTCGGATGTTCTTCCAAGAGATGTAGATGTGCGGACTCATTTGACGAAGAATATGACGCTTAATATTCCTATCATGAGTGCTGGCATGGATACAGTCACGGAAGCGGAAATGGCAATCGCTATGGCCAGAGAAGGCGGTATCGGTGTGATTCATAAAAATATGAGCATCGATGAACAGGCTCGAGAAGTGAAACTGGTGAAGCGTTCGGAACATGGTATCATTGTAGATCCCATTCATCTAGCACCGGATAATACATTGTCTGATGCAGATGAACTGATGAATAAGTACCATATTTCTGGCGTACCTGTCACAGAAGAGGGCAAACTGGTGGGCATTATTACCAATCGTGATATGCGTTTTGAAACAGATTTGTCCCGCCCTATCAGCGATGTCATGACATCCGAGGAGCTCGTGACAGCACCGGAACATACTACCTTGGCAGAAGCCAAAAAGATTTTGCAGGCTCATCGCATTGAAAAGCTGCCTTTGGTGGATCCAGATGGTTATCTCAAAGGGCTTATTACCATCAGAGACATTGAAAAGATGCGTAAATATCCTAACTCCAATAAAGATGAAGACGGCCGTTTGGTGGTGGCAGCAGCGATTGGTGTCACAGCCGATGTAGAAGATCGGGTAGAAGCATTGCTAGATGCGAAAGCGGATGTACTGGTTATTGATACAGCCCATGGACATAGCGAAGGGGTGCTTCAAACCATTCGAAAGCTTCGTAGGGATTTTCCTACGTTGGAATTGATCGCCGGGAATGTAGCCACCTATGATGCTACGAAAGCTTTGATTGAATCAGGAGTTTCTGCTGTCAAAGTAGGTATCGGACCTGGCTCTATCTGTACCACACGTGTCATTGCTGGTATTGGCGTGCCACAGATTACAGCAATTTATGATTGCGCAAAAGCTGCAGAGGGTACGGGCATCCCGATTATTGCTGATGGCGGGATTCAGTATTCTGGTGATATCGCCAAAGCCCTGGGGGCAGGCGCTTCTTGCGTCATGCTGGGGAATCTGCTGGCTGGTACGGAAGAAGCACCTGGTGAAATGATTATTTACCAGGGGAAAAATTATAAATCCTATCGCGGGATGGGGTCTTTAGGGGCTATGCAGGCTGGCAGTAAAGACCGGTATTTCCAGCAGAATGCGAAAAAATTGGTACCAGAAGGTATTGAAGGTCGCATTCCTTATAAAGGTCATGTTTCCGATGTTCTCTTCCAGCTGATTGGTGGACTTCGTGCATCTATGGGATATTGTGGTGCCAAGGATATCAAGGCTATGAATGAAGAGACACAGTTTATTCAAATTACAGGTGCAGGACTTAGAGAAAGTCATCCTCATGATGTATCTATCACTAAAGAGGCACCCAATTATAGTATGAAATGATAGACATAGAAAAATTTGCTCATACCATCATGGATATCAGGGTATATGCCCTGACTATGGAAGAAGTGCTTTCCTGGGCACAAGATGCGGTTTCCATGAAAAAACCGCATATGATTGCTACAGCCAATGCTGAGATGATTATGACTGCTCAGCAAGATAAAGAGCTGGCTCATATTTTAAATGAAGCGGATATGGTCGTACCTGATGGAGCTGGTGTGCTTTGGGCTGGGGAGACCTTAGGGACTCCCTTCCCGGAGCGCGTGACCGGTGCGGATCTATCGGTGGAACTTTTAAAAATCGCTATAGAAAAAAATTGGAAAGTCTATTTCTTAGGTGGCGCTCCAGGAGTAGCCAAAAAAGCAGCAGACTCCTTCATGAAAGAACATGGAACCTTTCAGCTAGTGGGATGTCATGATGGTTATTTTGATGAAATAGAAGAAAAGAAAATTATTTCTGATATTAAAGAAAGTGGCGCCCATCTTTTATTGGTAGGGCTAGGCGTACCGAAACAGGAAAAATGGCTGTTTGCCCATCGGGATGAATTGGGACCTGTACTCGCCATGGGAATCGGTGGCGTTTTTGACGTGATGAGTGGCAATCTCAAGAGAGCTCCTTTATGGATGCAGAAGAATCGTTTAGAGTGGGCATACCGGCTATATTTACAGCCTAGCCGAATTGGTCGAATGATGGCTATTCCTCGGTTTATGAGGGCTGTCAAAAAATGGAAGAAAGAACGTAGGAGTCAAAGATGCTGAAAAAACCAATTGTGTTACCAGAAGGATATCCTTTTATTGGTGTGACACTGATACTGGGAATTCTTTGTGTATGGATGAAATGGTATTATGCAGCGGTGATTCCTTTTGTGCTGGCTGTATATTTCACTTATTTCTTCCGGTGCCCACCAAGAAATCATAAAATTACCCCAGGGGAAGATGTATTGGTTTCTCCTGCAGATGGTACGGTAGTCGATGTGACTCATGATGCCTATGAAGATATGTTTTTAGGCGAAAAATGTCATAAAATCACTATCTTTCTATCTATTTTTGATGTCCACTGTAACCGCAGTCCGATGGAAGGAAAAATTACCTACCAGTCTTATACCCAAGGGAAATTTTTACCTGCCTATGAAGAAGGAGTGGGTTTTGAAAATGAAAGAGGGGCTATCGGTATCACCGGCAAGCATCGCTCTATTCTAGTCATTCTCATTGCGGGCATTTTGGCGCGTCGTGTGGTTTCTTGGAAAAATCTAGGGGACGAGCTCCAAAAAGGGGAGCTTTACGGGATGATTAAATTTGGTTCCTGCACGGAACTATACATTCCTGGTGATTGTGAAATTTGTGTCAAAAAAGGTGACAAAGTACGCGGCGGTCTGACTGTCGTAGGGAGGCTGAAATAAGTTGAATAAATCTTGGATTGCCAATGGCGTTACAGCGGCCAATGCATTTTTTGGTGGTCTGTCTATTATGATGTCCATTGAAGGACATTATAATCTGGCAGCTGTATTTATTTTGATTGCCATGGTGGCAGATGCTTTAGATGGTCGGGTAGCTCGCGCGTTGCATACCGCTGGTCCTATGGGGGTAGAACTAGATTCCCTTTCTGATGATATTTCTTTTGGTATTGCTGCTGGTGCTTTGATGTATTCTTACCAGCTTCATGAACTCGGTTGGGCAGGCATTATTCCTTGTGCTTTGCTAGGAACATTTTGTGCTTTTCGTCTGGCTCGTTTTAATGTCAAAGTCACCTCTGTGCATGGCTATTTTGAAGGACTTCCCTGTCCTACCACAGGCGTTATTGTAGCCGCTTATGTTTTATCTGGAACAAAAGTCTGGGACTGGCTGGCTGCTATTTGTGTATTGCTTTTGGCATTCCTGATGGTGAGCGAAATCCACTATCCAGATAATAAAGGAGCTAGCGCCGATCAATTGCATCTTCCGGCTCTTCTTCTTTGCCTTGCCTTTTTCATCGTAAGCACTATTTTCTACTGGCCGATCTGGGCAGCTGCTCTTTGTGCGGCGTATATTCTTTTTGGTATGATTAACACCTATTTGAATCACCTCAAAGGAAAGAAGAAAAATACAAGAAGAAAACCGAAGAACAGGACTGAAGGAATCGAACAATGAATTATACTCTCGATATAATCATGCTGCCTGTACAGCTGATCGTGGCCTTTTTTACGCTGTACTATACTGTGATTGCCATATGCGGCATGTGGCATCGAAAAGAAACTCACCTGGCTCCTCCTAAAAGCAAATTTGCTTTGGTTATTCCAGCTCATAATGAAGCCATGGTATTGGGGGATTTGCTAGATAATCTAAAAATTTTGAAATATCCTAAAGAGCTCTATGATGTGTATGTCATTGCAGATAACTGCACCGACAATACAGCCGATATTGCTCGTCAGCATGGTGCTTTTGTTTTTGAAAGAGAAAACAAAGAGCTGGTGGGCAAAGGCTATGCCATGGACTGGGTATTTCCTAAGATTTTTGATTTGCACAAAAATTATGATGCTTTTTGCGTTTTTGATTCAGACAATTTAGTGCACCTTGACTTTTTAGCTGTCATGAACAATCGCCTTTTGAAAGGACAAAAGGTGCTGCAAGGGTATCTTTCTGCTAAGAATCCGACAGATACCTGGGTGTCTGGTACATTTGCTATTGCCTTTTGGACCATCAATCATTTGTGGCATTTGGGGAAATATAATCTAGGATTATCTTCTTGCCTTGGCGGAACCGGCATGTGTATTTCTGCAGATATTGTGAAGAAATATGGCTGGGGCTGCGATTGCCTGACAGAAGATATGGAATTTTCCATGAAATGCTTGTCCCATGGGATTCGTACCTGCTGGGTTCACGATGCCATCATTTATGATGAAAAGCCTTTGGGCTTTATGGCTTCTTGCCGGCAGAGAAAACGTTGGGCCCAAGGACAATTTGATTGTTCTGAACGGTACATTCCTATCCTTTTGAAGGAAGGGATTAAGAGACATAGCATCATCATCTTAGATGGTATCATGCAGCTTTTGCAGAATTATTTTCTGCTCCTATCTACGTTCTATCTGGTGATGACCTATATCAATATGTTTTATCCTTGCTTTACAGTGATTCTATATAATGATGTGCTGGTTCCCAGACAATTTTGGGCCGTCTTGGGCTTTATACAGTCCGTCATTCCTCTTATTGTATTGCTGCAAATCAAGGTGCCCTGGAAAATTTATCTCTATTGGCTCATCTATCCGATTTTTATGTATTCCTGGATTCCAGTGACCATTCTTGGTTGGAAGGATCGTCATAAAAAAGGATGGGTACATACCATTCATACCAGAAGCATGCATTTTGAACAGGCTCATTTGACAAGAAAGAATGAAATTGATCAATAGCTGGGGCTATAGAAACGTGATGAAAGCGAAATGTTTTCATCACGTTTTTTTATATGCTCATAAGAAAAGATAAAGTATGTTCTTTCTTTAAACTTTTCATATATTCTAGGGCTCCCTTCGTGACAGATAAAAGAAACAGGGTATAATAGAAGTAATCATGATGAGAGATAGGACTCTGTAAAGGAGATAAGATATGAATATACAATGGGCACATTCTAAACGTTTTAAGTACATGGCATGGGGGCTTGTGATCGTCTCTGTCATGGTGGGTGTCTATATGTATACCCATAGAGAGACGGGGAAAGGGAAATTGGCGAAAGTAACGCCAGCGGTTGAAGTGGAGACTATGAAACGCCAGGATATGATGAAACGGGTGATTTTATCTGGCGAAACGGTACCAAGGGCATCAGTGGATATTTCCCCGAAATATGCAGGAAGGATAGCCTCTATTTCTGTTGACCTAGGTAGCGTCGTACATAAGGGGGATGTACTTCTTACGCAAGATAGCAAAGATGTAGATATTTCTATTGCGGAGAATCAGGCAGGGAGCAGAGAGGCAGCGGCCGCAGCGGTGGAAAGTCGTTCTACCTATGAAGCAGGTACCATGAAAGCCCAAAGTGATTATGAGAATGCCAGGGTCACCTATGAACGATATCAGACCCTCTTTGAGGAAGGTGCTGTTTCTATGCAGGAACGGGATGATAAGTATCGGGCCATGATGGAGGCCAAATCAGCTTTGGATAGTCTCACCAATCAGCAGGTGGGAGATATCCCGGCCGTGATTGCAGGGAAAGAAGCAGCTAGAGACAAAGCGAAATATACAGTAGCTGCCTTGGAAGAGAAATCTAAGGATTTAACCATCACGTCTCCTATAGAGGGGATCGTTGGGTATCGCGCGGCCGAAGTAGGCGAATGGGCCACTGCGGGACAAAAACTTTTAACCCTAGTCGATAACAGTCATTTATATCTTGATTGTGATGTGGCGGAACAGGATGTCACCATATTACGAGAGGGCATGGATGTGGATGTGTCTATCGATTCCTTAGGAGATACAGTAAAAGGTACTCTTATTTATATCAGTCCTTCTATAGATACATCCAATCGCTCTTATCGAGTACGATTGGAACTAGATACCTCTTCTGGTCTGCTTCGGGGCGGTATGTTTGGCCGTTGCGAAGTGACAGCTACCCAGAGAAGGGATACCCTTTTCTTGCCTAAGGAAGCGGTGGTGGATCACAATGGTAAGAAATATGTCTTTGTCCTCACCGCAGATCATACAGTGAAAGAGGTGCTTGTTCGTTTAGGCCTTGCCAATGATGATTTCCTGGAAATCAAAGAAGGCATTCGAGTAGGGGAAAAGGTAGCGGTATCTAATATTTCTAAATTAAAAAATGGTATGACAGTCAACCCTATTGATGAGGAGGCAGGTCATGAATAAATTCAATTTGACCCGCTATTCTGTCACACACCCTATCGGCATTTTTATGATTGTCCTGTTCTTTGTGGTTTTGGGACTCTACAGTTATTGGCGCATCGGGGTAGAACTCTATCCGAATATCAATGTGCCCTATGTGGTTGTATCTGTGCGCTACGATGGAGCAGATGCTGAATCGGTAGAGCAGCAAATTACAAAGCCTGTAGAAGACGCATTGTCATCGGTATCTAATGTGAAGCACATCACATCCAAATCCCAAACTGGTCGCTCTCAAGTGACTTTGGAACTGAATTTTGATGCCAATGCAGATGCAGCGGCCATTGATGCAGCCCAGAAAGTCAATGCCATTCGGAGAAAGCTTCCTGATGATGCGGATGATCCGGTGGTAGAAAAACGAGATATGGACGCTGCGCCTATTATTGATTTGGCCATGATGTCCAGTCAGTCTCTAGATGATATGTATTCTTTGGCAGACAATACACTGACCAATGAATTTACCAAAGCAGAAGGTGTTTCTGACGTAGAGCTTCATGGTGGCAGGGATAAGGAAATTGCCATAGAGGTGGATAGGGATAAACTTTCTCATTATGGGATTTCTATGAATGATGTCATAGACACTTTGAAAAAAGAAAATAAATTGGCGCCAGCAGGTTCTTCTTATACAGACCGTAGGCAGACCCAGATTCGTTTAAGTGCCCAATATGATACAGTAGAGGATATCCGAAAAATCCATCTGACCACCCCAAGCGGTTCATCGATTCCTATTTCAGCTATTGGAGATGTGGTCAGAAAGGATGAAAAAGTCTCTCGTTTTGCTCGTATCAATGGAGAAGATGCCATCGGTATTTCTATTTATAAAAACAGCAATGCCAATCTGGTGTCCACTGCAGATGGAGTCATGAAGGTACTTGATGAAGTTAGAAAAGAATATCCAGATTATCAATTTGTGGTGGTCAATGATTCTGCTGATTATGTGCGTACCGCTTTGCATAATACCTTAGGAACTTTAATCGAAGGGCTTATTACTACAGGATTGGTTCTTTTCTTCTTCCTTAGAGGCTGGCGTTCTACGGCATCGGTCATCATTGCCATACCTACTTCATTGATTTCCACCTTTTTTGTGATGTACCTATCTGGCTTTACATTCAACATGATGTCCCTTATGGGGATGACCCTATGTATAGGGATCCTGGTGGATGATTCCATTGTTGTTTTAGAAAATATCCATCGCCATTTGTCTAAAGGGGAAGAGCCGATGGAAGCGGCTATTCATGGGCGAGGAGAAATCGGTATGGCGGCCATTGCCATCACCTTGTGTGATGTGGTGGTCTTTTTCCCTATTGCCTTTATGAATAGTATGACCGGGCAATTTTTTAAGCAGTTTGGCCTCACCATTGTATTTGCTTCTCTCTTCTCCTTATTCATTTCTTTTACCTTGACTCCTATGCTAGCTTCTCGCTTTTTTAAGAAGGGGCTTCATATCCCTCATACAAAATTGTGGGATGCCATTGATCGCATAGAAAAGCGATGGGAAGAAGAGTACATGGTGATGCTCCAATGGAGTTTTCTTCATGAAAAGAAATTGTTTGCCGCTGTAGCTGTGGCTTTTGCAGTTACGGTATCTATGGTACCTTTGGGCTTGATTGGCACAGAGTATATGCCACGCACTGATGAAAGCGGATTCAATGTGCAAATCAAGCTTCCTACCGATGCCAGTGTAGAAAGAACGGATCATGTGACAAAGCAAATCGAGACCTATTTATCCGATCTTCCGGAAGTGAAACATTACATGGCCATGGTCGGTGGCGGTAGTGGTGTCAATTCTGGGCGTGTCCGTGTGTCTTTGGTGGATAGGCAAAATCGGGATCGGTCCATTTGGGATATTACCAATGACATGCGGCAGTGGATTTCTCAAAATATCACCGATGGGGATGTGCGTATCAAAGAAGACCAGGCCTCTGTTTCCGGTACATCAGGCGGAGGATTGGGACAAGGTGGTGGCGCCTTTCGATTGGAACTTCGGGGAAACAATATGGATGATTTGATCCAAGCCTCCGAAATGGCGCAAGATATGCTGAAAGAAGGAAATTATGGTGTTACCGATATTAGCTCTACTTACCAAGAAGGACTGCCAGAAATTTCCATCATTCCTGATCGGGAAAAATTGAAATATTATGGCATTACGGTAGGCGATCTGTATGATACTTTCTCATCAGCCATCAGTGGAGCCAGTGCAGGTGTTCTTTCCAATGATGTCAAAAATAATGGGAATGATACAGACATTCATGTCTATTTTGCAGGGGGACAAAGCTATAGGTCTTCTGACTTAGGAGTGGTTCCGATTCAAACTAAAAATGGCATCGTCCATGTGTCAGATGTGGCCCAAATAACAGATGAAGTGGGGCCGATTACCATCAATCGTACAGATAAGCAGCGTTCTATTATCATTGGTGGAAATCCTGGTGGACAACCTTTGAGTCAAGTCATTGATAAGGCAACTCGGGATTTGAATCAATTGGGCATGCCTAAAACGGTTAGTTTTAGATTTTCTGGACAAGCCAATAGTATGAGAGAAAGTTTCATTGAACTTTTGAGTGCTCTTTTGATGGGTATGGGCCTTGTCTACATGATTTTATCTGTGCTATACGAATCGTTAAAAACATCTTTCATTCGTATGTTTTCCTTGCCTTTTGGACTCATTGGTTCTTTGCTTTTCTTATTTCTAATGAATGACACCATTAATCTATATTCTATGATTGGTATCATTGTTATGGATGGGGTGGTGGCTAAGAATGGGACATTACTTTTGGACTATACGCTGACACTCATGCATCACCATGGTATGAAAGCCAAGGAAGCCGTCATGAAAGCAGGCAAGACGCGTCTTCGTCCGATTTTAATGACCACCTTTACTATGATTGTCGGTATGCTTCCTACAGCGCTGGCTATCACAGCTGGTTCAGAAACAAGAAGCTCCATGGCCTGGGTCATTATTGGTGGTCTTATTACTTCCACCATCTTCACTCTTCTAGTGATCCCTATTATTTTCCTGTTCTTTGAAAAGAAGAAAGAGGTAAAAGAATAAGGGGGACATATGAATAGGTCATCCTTTGTCAGGAAGGTCTATTGGAACAATGGTAAAAAGGATTCTATGATGAAAAGAGTTTTTAGGGTCTGGATTCATTTCCAGGATGAGCCATCATCCATTAAGCACACTTTCATATCTATGTTCTTTCCTTAGTTATTACAATCAGAAAGGTCATTACATACTATGCATATTTTTATTACAAATGACGATGGATTTGAAGCACCAGGCATTATTGCTTTGGCAAAAAAGATGGCATCCCTTGGACGTGTGACTGTCATTGCTCCCCATCAAGGAAGAAGTTCTTGTTCTAGTTCTTTATCCCTTCAGACGTTTATTCGTCTGTGGCACAAAGAAAGTTATGGAGACCATATTTCCGTCCTTTCTTGTAGTGGGACCACAGCGGACTGCTGCAAATTGGGACTGGAACATTGGCTCAAAGAGGACAAGCCGGATTTGATTCTTTCGGGAATCAATAATGGCTATAACACGGGAAGTGATTGCCTATATAGCGGTACGGTGGCAGGAGCCTTAGAAGGTGTTTTCTACGGGATCCCTTCCATGGCGATTTCTACCCAAACAACGAAAGATGAAGAGTTCTTGCAACAAGCCACAGACTTTGTACTTGATGTAGTGAAGACCTATTTCATCAAACAGAAGTATCAGGGAATTTTAAATCTCAATTTGCCACATGATGCCACTCGTCTCACTTGGAAGGATTTACATGTGGTTAAATTGGGACTGCAGCATTATGAAAATGCTATACGAGAAATGAAAGACCCCTCTGGGCATTTGGGATTTTGGCTTTCTGGTAAAGCACTTCCCAATGAGGATCCATCTACCGATGTATACTGGATACACCGAGGCTATCCAACGTTGACGCCTCTCACATGGAATCAGACAGCGTCTTTTGATTTGGAAAAAATAGACGGCATAGCGAAAAAATAATCCTAGTTATGGGCCATATCAAAATCAATATTTATAAAAAGGGACTGGAACAAAATGCAAACCTATTGTGTTCCAGTCCCTTTTTATTTCACAAAGCTTATGTGAGTTGCTAGTTGTTCGTTTTAAGAGTTCAAATCTTTCATCTCTACTGACTAGTTAGCTTTGTTTTATATTGCTGCTTCATCTGCCCCTTTAGCCTGTACAACTTCTCTAATGGGAGAAATAAAAGAGAGTGTTTTTGGTTCTTAATTTTACCAAATAGGATGGAATACCAGGGAAAAGTATTTTTCATATCCTATGTTTAGTATATATGACATCTGAAGGTAGAGACTTACAAGGCACTATCCATATAACCATCATGGATCAGAATTCTCATTTTATATTGACATAGGACCCCAGGGGGGTGTAGTATATTGGCGTGAGAGAAAGGTCACTGGGAGAGACGAAATAGTGAAGCGTCGAAACCAGGACTTTATAGGATAAGGAGAAAATATATGGATCATATCCAAGAAGAGTGTTCTTGCTGCCGGCATACCGAACGGACCGAAAGAGAACGGAAAAATTTGATGACTCGGTTAAAGACCATGGAAGGACAAATCCGAGGGATTGAAAAAATGGTAGAAAATGATGCCTATTGTCCTGATATTGTGATGCAGGTATCTGCTGTATCTAATGCGCTCAACAGTTTCAATAAATTGCTCTTGGCAGCTCATATCAAAGGCTGTGTGGCAGAGGATATCCGAGAGGGGAAAGAGGATAAGGTAGATGAGCTTTGTACCATGCTTCAGAAGCTCATGAAATAAGTCACTGGCCGATGATTGATTAGATACATGATCATTGACTAGTTCTTGAAAAGAAAGAGGTGAATCTATGAGTAGTCAGAAAAAACAATATATCGTCACCGGGATGACTTGTGCAGCTTGTCAGTCCCATGTAGAAAAAGCCGTACAGAAGGTCTCTGGCGTGGAGAAGGTGAGTGTATCTCTCCTCACCAACTCCATGACCGTCATAGGGGATGTATCTGCTAGGGCCATTGAAGAGGCAGTTAAGCAAGCAGGATATGGAGCGACATCCATGAATGAGTCCTCCAAAGATAGCTCTAGTGATTTCTTGCAGAAAGAGGAAGAAGCGCTGCAAGACCATGAAACACCGAAACTTAAGAAAAGGCTTCTTTGGTCTATTTTATTTTTAGTCCTGCTCATGTATATTACCATGGGCCATAATATGCTAGATTTTCCCGTTCCTTCTTTCTTGGATCATAACCATTTAGGTTTGGGATTGACGCAGTTATTATTGGCTCTTGCTGTGATGGCTATCAATCGTGCCTTCTTTATCTCTGGGTATCGTTCTTTGCTTCACGGCGCGCCCAATATGGATGTCCTGGTGGCATTGGGGTCTGGTGTATCTTTTGCTTGGTCACTCTATGTGTATTATAAAATGACGTGGCTCATTACCCAGGGTATTTCCAATATGGATATCATGGCTATCTATCATGACCAGCTCTATTTCGAGTCGGCCGCTATGATTCCGGCATTGATCACTGTAGGAAAATTATTGGAATCCATTTCCAAAGGCCGTACCACCGATGCCTTGAAGCATCTTATGAAAATGGCACCTCAAACCGCTAGGATCAAACGGGACGGTGAGCTAGTGACTGTGGGCATCGGAGAGGTCAAACGGGGAGATATCTTTGTGGTCAAACCAGGAGAATCGGTACCTGTGGATGGAATCATTGTGGAAGGAAGAGGGGCTATGGATGAATCCGCCCTGACAGGAGAATCAGTACCTGTGGATAAAATACCAGGAGATCTCATCCGTTCTGCTTCTATCAATACCAATGGTTACATAGAGGCTAGGGCAGAGCGCGTAGGAGAAGACACCACCTTTGCCCAGATCATTCGTATGGTGAGCGAAGCATCTGCCACCAAAGCACCGATTGCTCGTTTGGCCGATACCGTGTCAGGTATCTTTGTACCAGGGATTGTCCTTCTAGCAGTGATCGTCTTTTTGATTCATCTATACTTGGGAAGTACTGTGGCTGCTTCTTTGGAATTTGCTATTTGTGTCCTAGTGATTTCTTGTCCCTGTGCGCTGGGTCTTGCCACACCAGTAGCTATTATGGTGGGAAGTGGTTTAGGAGCCAAACAAGGGATTTTATTTAAAACCAGTGAAGCCATGGAAATAGCAGGTAAGGCCAAAATAGTCGCTTTGGATAAAACAGGGACCATCACAGAAGGGAAACCACAAGTGACAGATGTTCTTCCTGCTAGCGGTATATCGGATAAGGAACTATGGGACATCGCCTATGGGTTAGAAAAACAATCGGAACATCCTTTGGCAAAAGCCATCGTAGAAGCGGCCAAAGGGAAGGGAATTTCTACTCTTCCCGTGGAAGATTTTCATGTGAAGCCTGGGGAAGGTCTATCTGGCAGGATAGGAAATGACCATATATATGGAGGTTCCCTGGCCTATATTTCTTCCTTGGTACAACATAGCTCTATGGAAGAAGAGGCTAAGCGTTTATCGCTTGAAGGGAAAACACCTTTGTTCTTTGCCAAAAATCAAACTCTTTTAGGATGCATTGCTGTGGCTGATGTGATTCGTCCAGATTCTAAGGAAGCCATAGAAGAATTTCATCATATGGGATTGGAAGTGGTCATGCTTACCGGAGACAATGAAGTCACAGCCAAAGCCATTGGGCAAAAGGCTGGTGTCGACCATATTTTGGCTGGCGTTCTTCCAGATGGGAAGGAAGCGGTCATTCGGGATTTGCAGAAAAAGGGTAAGGTCATTATGATCGGAGATGGTATCAATGATGCACCAGCCCTTGCCAGAGCAGATATCGGTATGGCCATTGGTAATGGGACTGATGTGGCTATGGATTCCGCTGATATTGTTCTCATGAATTCCAGGCTCACCGATGGAGCTGCTGCGATTCGTCTATCTAGAAAGACGGTCAAGAATATCCATGAAAATCTATTTTGGGCCTTTATCTACAATATTCTTCTCATTCCTGCTGCCGCAGGATTATATCCTGGCATTACCATGAACCCTATGTGGGGCGCAGCGGCTATGTCCCTATCGAGCGTGACGGTATGTCTTAATGCATTGCGTCTCAATCTATTTTCACCCCGTGGTGGTTCCCGTAAGCCATCACTTCCCAAGGAAGTTATTTCTTGTGGGGAAGAACAGAGAAAACTTCCTTTAGAGGAAGAGCCTAAGGGAAAGGAAGAAACGATTGCTGTAGCAGGTATGATGTGTGAAAATTGTGAAAAACACGTCAAAAAAGCCCTGGAAGCATTGCCGGGGATCCTTGGTGTTACAGCCAATTATCATACAGGAGAAGTTAAAATCTTATATCGCTCATTACCTGCAGAATCAGACATAAAGCATGCATTGTCTGCTGCAGATTATGAATATAAAGGAATTGTTGTCCATAAGGAGGAAACAACCATGAAAGAAACAGTTACAATCAAAGGTATGATGTGCAATCATTGTGAAGCTGCTGTCAAAAAGGCACTGGAAGCTTTAGATGGGGTAGAAAAAGCAGAAGTATCTCATGTCACAGGGACTGCTGTATTGACCCTTTCTCATGCAGTGGCTGATGAAGCAGTAAAGAAGGCTGTAGAAGATAAGGATTATACCTTCGTAGGCATTGAAAAATAATGTCTGCAGATAGGATATAACCTATGATTTAGAATATAGGGAAAACGAAAAAAGTATGATACGTCGGATTTCCTGTGTTCTACATACAAAGAATCCCGCTTGATAAAATGGGAAAGAGGTTATAAAAGATGATAGACATAAAGTCTTTATCATCCCCCTCATTTCTCTTTATCAAGCGGGATTTTTTATATCCTAGATGTTAGACATCAGCCCAATTCATATACTTTAGAAATTATTTGCAATGAAAAAAGACTGAAACCTGGTATCAGATTTCAGTCTTTTTGGTGCCGGAGGTGGGACTTGAACCCACACGATATTGCTATCGTCAGATTTTGAGTCTGATGCGTCTGCCATTCCGCCACTCCGGCGCATCGACGAAATGTATTGTATCATATCTGACTATAAAAAGCAATAGGTGAATTGTGGAATTCTGAGGTCACCATTTCTATGGTATTAATTTTTAGAAATGTTCTTAAGCAGATCGTACATTTTCTAAGGATGTTATAGCTTATGATCCATTATTTCCTTGTCCTTAAAGAACTCAATGGTTTCCTTAAGGCCTTTTTCTAAGGAAGAGGCCACTTTCCAATCTAAGACATGCTGGATTTTTTGATTTGATAGGGAAGAGCGGTAAATATCGCCGCTTCGAGCAGGGCCATAGTGAATATAAGAATCATCATAGCCAGCTAAGGTGACCATCTGATGGGCTAGATCGTTTAAAGAAGTTTCGACTTCGGTACTTACATTGAGGACAGATTCATTGCCCTTTTCTAAAGCAGCTATATTGGCTGCTACAATATCATGGACAGAAACGAAGTCTCTTGTCTGTTTGCCGTCTCCAAAGATGGTAATTGGCTTTCCTTCTGCTAGGGTTTTAGCAAATACATAAATGACTCCCCCTTCGCCATGGGCGCCTTGACGAGGCCCATATACATTGGCATAGCGAAGGACCGTGTAGTGGAGGCCGTAGAGTTTGTGATACAGTGCTAAGTATTCTTCGGTCATCCATTTGGTGAGGCCATAGAATGATTCAGGGTGAGGTATTTCTGTTTCTTTCAATGGAAGATGCAGGTTATCTCCATAAATAGCAGCAGAAGAGGAGAAAATGACTTTTTTCACTCCTGTCCGGCGGGCGTTTTCTAAAATGGATAAGAGGCCCATAATATTCTCATCGGCATCTACTTCCGGGTGCTCGATGGATACAGGAACCATAGTTTGGGCAGCTTCATGATAAATCACATCGAAATGATGGGTATCGAAAATAGTTCTGACCTGTTCATCTCGAATATCTGCTTTTATAAATTCTGCTTTGGGAGATATAAATTGAGTGGTGCCAGTAGATAAATTATCAATAATTGTGACCTTATACCC
>DJPC01000038.1:8198-10684 GCA_002439665.1 Dialister sp. UBA6422 | reverse complement strand
CAATAAAACCGGCACCGCCAGTGACTAAAATATGCAATAGAAACAACTCCTTCTTATTTGTGCCCAGGGGCGTAGAGAGGCACTGATTGTGTCAAACATGAATCATGCGCTGTTTTCTCCTTATGATCCGCTTCCAGTCACCCATAATGCATTTGTATCTTACTATTATCATTGTATCATGAAATAGAGAGGGGGATGTTAAAAATTTAGTAAATTGTATCATGAATGGGAAGGGATCTCTTTCTCACTGATTTTGATTGTCTTTCATTACATGGTGCAGAATTTTTTTCGTATCCTGTGATTGTCATTTCTGCAAGACCACGGGATACAAAAAAGGTTCTACAGAAAATGGATTCTTTTCTGTAGAACCTTTTTATAGGTCCAGATTTTCTCTTTGATGACCTTATTAGTCCAAATGGAAACGGTAACCAGATCCCCATACGGTTTCAATCTTTTCATAAGGATGGCCACAAGCGTTTTTCAATTTATCACGGAGACGATTGATATGTACGGTAACAGTAGCAGGTTCGCCAATAGGATCAAAGCTCCAAATCTTTTCAAAAAGCTGTTCTTTGGAGAATACTTCATTGGGGTGCTGTACCAAGAAATACAGTAGATCAAATTCTTTTCCTGTTAAGGTTACATCTTTGCCATTCAAAAGGACTTGGCGGGCTTTCGGACGGATAGTGATATCACCTACTGTAAGACCCCGTTCTACCTGTGGATGGATAGAATCTTTATTGAGAAGGCGGCGATGGGTAGCCAGTTGGGCACGAAGATGAGCCATGAGAACGGTTCCGCGGAATGGTTTTACGATGTAATCATCAGCGCCTAATCCCAATCCACGAACGATATCTGCATCTTCCGTACGAGCAGTGGCAAAAATAATCGGAGCGTCTGTTCTTTCTCTCATTTTACGACAAAGAGAGAATCCATCTTCTCCAGGAAGCATGACATCCAGGATGATAGCATCTACTTCCACTTCATCCATGATTTTCAGTGCATCCTCCCCATTGTCGGCTACGTAAGGGGTATATCCAGACCCTTCCAGGAAATCTCTTTCCATATCGGCAATTTTTGGTTCATCTTCTACTACGAGTACATTGATCATTTTGTGCTGCTCCCTTCTGCTAATGGGATTTCAAAAATAAGTTTCAGGCCATGCTGATTGATTGCCCGGTAACGACCTTTATGAGCTGTGATAATTTCAGCTACAATAGCAAGACCTAGGCCGCTACCATTACTGGTTTTACTTCTTGCTTCATCGGTACGATAAAAAGCTTCAAAAATATGAGATAACTTTTCCTCCGGTACACCTGGTCCATCATCTTGATAACTGAATTCTGCATAATTTCTCTTTGCTTTTAAAGAAATCATGACTTCAGAAGTGTCCTTAATTCTATATTTTATCGTATTTGTCAATAAATTAAAGAGCACTCTTTGAAATTCTTTTTCATCAATCATGGCGATGAGGTTTTCTTCCATATCAAAAGAAATGTGAAGCTGCCTAGATAATAGATAATCTTTATCTTCTTCAATGAAATTATGAATTACGTCATTAAAATTCACTGGATGAGGATGACAGATGATACGGCTGGTGGATAGTTTATTGTATAAAGAAAGTTCATCAATCAGCTTAGATAAATCATCAGCACAGGCTGAAATAGAATTGAGATATTGATTTCTTTTCTCCTCTGTTTTACCAAGACCTAGCTGCAATGCTTCGGTGTAACCCATAATGGCGGTCAGGGGAGTTCTAAGGTCATGGGCAATACCGGAAAATAAAATTTTTCGATTCGTATTAGCATGGACACGTTCAGCAATGGTACTTTTTAGATAGGCCTGCATGGTGCGGAATGAATTACAAACTTGCCCTAATTCATCATTTCCATGATAATCCACTACTACATTATAATTTCCATACTGAATGGCTTTGGCTGCCAGTTCCAATTGTTGTAATGGCAGGATGACTTTTTTTCGTTCCCGTTCATGGATGACATAATTGAGTCTGGCACTGACGGCAATAATGATACAAGCAGCAGTCATAAAGAAAATGTATACAATGGGATCTAACGCTTCTTGCTCACTCATGTCATATAACATCAGTACCACCAATAACACGAAAGCCGAAAATACAGGCATGGTGATAAAGATCAGTGAATCGGTGGTAACTCGATGGTGTAAATTTCCCTGTATAATTGGCGGTGGTATGACAGAATTATTGATTTCATCTATTTTGGATTTCATAACAACCTCTTTGTCTTTAGAAACAGGTATGCCAAGTTGTATGACTATAGATGAGTCATAGGAAATAGGCATATTTTAACTTATCATCATGGTAGCGGTAAGCGCCCTGTCTATCATTATAAGGTGAAGTCCAATTCCACAGGACAGTGGTCACTGCCCTGAATTTCTGGGTGTATGGATGCTTCTACCACATGATGATCTAAAGATTTAGAAATAATAAAATAATCAATTCTCCATCC
>DJPC01000038.1:0-8122 GCA_002439665.1 Dialister sp. UBA6422 | reverse complement strand
AGACGGAAAGAATCAGTAAAACCTGCCTCTAATAATTCGGTCATACGGCTTCTTTCCTCGTCACTAAATCCTGCATTTTTATGGTTAGAGGATGGATTGGCCAGGTCGATTTCCTCATGAGCTACATTAAGATCGCCGCAGAGAATGACAGGTTTTTTAGAAGCTAATTGTTTCATGTAGGAAATCATGGCAGTTTCCCACTCCATGCGGTAGTCCAAGCGGGCTAGACCTCTTTGACTATTTGGGGTATAACAAGTGACCAAATAGTGGGTGCCGAAGTCAGCCGTGATGAGACGTCCTTCTTTATCATGTTTTTCAATCCCAAGACCATAAGTGACAGAAATAGGCTCTTCTTTTGAAAAAAGAGCGGTCCCACTATACCCCTTCTTTTCTGCGCTATTCCAATATTGATGGTATCCGGGAAGGTCAAGTTCGATTTGATGGGGCTGCAGTTTTGTTTCTTGCAGAGAAAAACAGTCCGCATCCAAAGAGTGAAAGGCATCTAAAAAACCTTTTTTCATACAAGCTCTAAGGCCATTGACATTCCACGAAATATATTTTAACGATTTCATACATCCCTCCTTTACTCGTATATCTGCTACATATATTATTAAATGATTGCGACATATAAAATTAGTTAGAACATATCATATATTTAATCTAACCATATTATACACGTTTATAAAAAAGGTTCAAGTACATAGCATGTAAACCATAAATCATTCTTTATAAAACATTTTCGCAATGTTATTTTTGTGAGAAATTTCATATGCTATAATTATATAATACCTATACAATAAGGTAGCATAGATTTTATGTATAAAAATGTAGGGGAAGGATGATTGGCATGAAGAAAATCGTAATTACTGTAATTGGTGCTGACCGGGTCGGTATTGTAGCCGGTGTAGCAAAACTCTTAGAAAAAGAAAATATCAATATTCTTGATATTTCACAGACGATTCTAGACGGGATCTTTGATATGGTTCTGATTTGCGATATGGAAAAGGCCAATGGTTCTTTGAAACAAATCCAGGACGAAATGGGACAGCTTGGAAAAGAATTAGGCGTCGATGTAAGAGCCCAACTGGCAGATATTTTCTATGCTATGCATAGAATCTGATATATCTGATTAGAACATTAGTCATCTAGGCATTTTATATGCATAGTACATCGTGAGAAGTTAGAAGTGGTACTAGCAGCGCAGACGTTTTCCTATGTACCTATAAGGAAAAGGTAAAAAAAGCTTTATGCATAGTGTTTCTTTATACCTTTTTCACTTCTGACTCCTCGTTTCTCACTATTATCATAGGAGGAGCCATGCTCGATATAGAAGATATTTTAGCTACAGAGCGTATGTTTGACCAAAATAAACTGGATGTACGCACCATTACCATGGGCATTTCCCTTTTGGGATGTGTGTCTGATGATGAAAAGGTACTTTGCCAAAAAATCTATGATACCATTTGCAAAAAAGCAGAACATTTGACAGAAGTCAGTCATGACATTTCTAGAGAATATGGGGTGCCGATTATCAATCGACGTATTTCTGTCACACCGATTTCTTTAGTAACTGGTGGACTTTCTACCTCCGATTTTGTACCTATTGCTGAAACTTTGCAAAAAGCGGCAGATGCTGTAGGTGTAGATATTTTAGGTGGTTTTTCTGCCTTGGTGGATCGGGGTATGTCCACGTCTGATAAGAAACTCATTGCTTCCATTCCAGAAGCTTTGGCAACGACTAAGAGCATCTGCAGTTCTGTTGCTGTAGGTTCTACGAAAGCCGGCATCAATATGGATGCGGTGAAACGCATGGGGGAAGTGGTGAAGAAAACCGCAGAGCTCACCAAAGACCAGGACGCCTATGGATGCACCAAACTGGTAGAATTTTGCAATGCCGTAGAAGATAATCCTTTCATGGCTGGAGCTTTTCATGGGGTGACCCAGGGGGATACAGCGATCCATGTAGGGGTTTCTGGTCCTGGGGTAGTCAAGAAAGCTTTGGAAGATGTGAAGGGAGCACCTTTTGAAGTGGTGGCCAAAACCATCAAAAATACAGCTTTCATGATTACACGTCTTGGACAAATGGTGGCCGAAGCAGCTTCTGAAAGACTCCATGCACCATTTGGTATTGTGGATTTGTCTTTGGCGCCTACTTCTGCTGTAGGAGATAGCGTGGCCCAGGTCTTAGAAGAAATGGGGCTTGAAAGCTGCGGCGGACCAGGAACTACAGCAGCTTTAGCACTTTTGAATGATGCTGTCAAGAAGGGCGGTCTCATGGCCTCTTCTAGTGTAGGCGGCCTGTCTGGCGCCTTCATTCCTGTGAGTGAAGATTTGGGAATGATTGAAGCTGTACAGAGAGGAAGTCTTTGCCTGGAAAAATTGGAAGCCATGACTTGCGTCTGCTCTGTAGGCCTTGATATGATTGCCGTTCCTGGAGATACTAGTGCGGCTACCTTATCTGCTATTTTGGCTGACGAAGCAGCCATCGGTATGATTAATAATAAGACCACTGCGACCCGTCTGATCCCGGTTCCTGGAAAGAAGCCTGGCGATATGGTACAGTTTGGCGGACTGATGGGTTATGCACCGGTCATGGAAATCAGTCAATTCAAAGCGGATGAATTTGTTGCTAGAGGCGGAAAAATTCCAGCTCCGCTTCGCAGCTTAACAAACTAATTTCCTATTGATGGCTGTGGAATTACATAAGATAAGCATAGAAAAAGAGTTACCTCCTTTGATGTAACTCTTTTTCTATATTATTGATTACCCATAACCACTTACCGTGCAGTCAGACGTCACTATTTCCTATATCATTAGGAGAGTTTCTTAAATTTCCACTGAAATAGGGAGAAACAAATGATGGTAGAAAGGAGAGATCCTAAAGGAGAAGCCCAACCCATAGGATAGAGGGTGGTAGGGAATAGGAGGGCTGCCAGATAGGTCCCAGGGATGCGGATCGTAAAGGTGGAAATAATATTGTGTAGGAAGGAATAGAATGATTTTTTATAAGCACTGAAATAACCGCTATAACAAAATTGGAATCCTGCAAAAAAGGTATCCCACACATAGGAATGAAAATATTCGCCGCCTAAACGAATGACTTCTGGTTCACCGGATACAAAGAGAGATACCACCCATTCTGCTTGAAAGTGGATCAAACATACACAAAGAAGGCCAAAAACGGCACAGATTTTCATAGCCAGATATAGAGCCTTTTTTCCTCGTTTGTGCTGATGAGCTCCTGCATTTTGAGCCACTGTGCTAGCCACTGTGGAGAGCATAGCGGAAGGAACTAAAAAGAGGAAACCAATCACTTTTTCTACGATGCCCACCGCAGCAGCTACCTCTACACCGCGGCTATTGGCAATGGCGGTGATGGTCAGAAAGGAAATCTGGATGAGTCCCTCTTGGCAGCAGATAGGAAGTCCTATGGCAAGGATTTGTCTTATGCGATACCAGTCGGGGTAGAAGTGGTGCTTTGTAACAGCACGTCCTGTAGGTGTTTTAAAAAAATAAAAAGCAGCTAGAAATACGGAAAAGGCTTCTGATAAGACGGTGCCCCACGCAGCACCAGCGGCACCCCAATGCCAAGGACCAATGAATATATAATCTAATATGATATTAAAAACACCAGCCATAGCGACAAAATACATAGGACGGCGGGTGTCTCCTAAACCACGAAAAATACCAGCAATGACATTGTAAGCCACAATAAATGGTAAGCCAGAAAAACAGATAAGGAGATATTTTTGGGCATCTTCTAAAGCTTCTGGCGGTGTCTCTAAAAGGGATAAAATGTCTGGAATCGTATATAGAAGAATTCCTGTTGAAATAACTGACAAGATAACAAATAAAGTACATGTATTTCCTATATAAGGATACATTTCTCTTTTTTGTTCCCCACCTAAGGCATGGCTAATAGAAATGGTACTTCCCATCACCAATCCTACGATCATCACTGTCAGCATATGCATGATTTGACTTCCAATAGATACGGCGGTTACCGGTACTGCTCCATTGAAACAACCGGTGATGAATAAGTCGGCCATACCATAAAAGGTCTGCAAAAAGCAAGCAATTAGATAAGGAATAGCAAAGGCCATCATTTTTTTGAAAAGAGGACCGTTGGTGAGATCAATTTGTTGCATAAAAACTCCTATTATCATTCTTATATATAATATTCATGTGGTGCAGCTGGTAAGGCTCCCTCCTTTACAGAAAGCCCCTGCTATTTAAAATGGCATCCCTGGGATTTTATTGGAATGATAATAGCATAGCTAGAGGCATAATAAAAAAGAAAAAAAGTGCTACTATCAGCACTTTTTTTCATGGATAAATTGAAGAAGCTTTGAAAAGACAGGAGACACGTGAGAAGTGTCATAGGAAAGTAGAATGGATTCATCAAATAGAGAAGGAAGAGGCATGACCCATAGATCCTCATAAGAATGGCTAGGACATAAAGGAAGAATAGCAAATCCTTGGGATAAGCTGATGCGAAGCATTTGCTCGGCTAACGTACGGCAGGTGAGGACTTCGCTGAAAGTTTTAGAAAATAAGGTAAGGAATCGTTTTTGACACTGGGCATGGTAGACTTGACTCTCTGTTTTGGTAATGAGTGGTTTGGCGGAAAGGATGGCCTCTATAGATCCGTAGGCATTCCATAATGAACGGGAACAGACAAAAGATTGACTAAAAGGGAAGAGACGTATGGATTGCATATAAGTATTTTGCGGAAGGGCATCGGGAGAAATGAGACCATCCAATCGGTGATGGTACAGATCCTCTTGTAATTCCTCTTCATTTTTGAAACTGAAATAGATGGGGATTTTGGGATAGCCTTTTTGAAACTCTTTCAATAATGGGATTTCTATATATTCCTGAAGGGCCATCCCTATATGTATATCTGTTTCTGGCAGAAGACTCTGCTTTAATGTTTCATACTCTTTGGAAATAGAGAGCATCCCTTGGTAAAATTTTTTTCCCTCTACTGTTAAGTGTGCTTCTTTGTGTTCCCTTTGAAATAAAAGAACCCCCAATTCTTTCTCTAAGGAAGCCACATATTTACTCATAGTGGTTTGGGCAATATGACAGTCTGCAGCTGCTTTGGTAAAATTTTCTAATTCAGCGGCCTTTATAAAGTAAGAAATTTTAGAAAGATCCATAGCATAATCTCCTGGAAATTATTTTTTCTATTATACCATGAGACAGAGAGGAGAACGGTAAGTCTGTATGTCAATGGATGATTCATGATTTATTTTTAACTTTTCTATCATATCTATTCAGGCATATCTGGTATTTTTAGAAAGGAAATTTCAATCCATAAATATTTATTTCCTGGATTTGCAATTTTCTTATCCTTGCTATAAGATGAAAGACAAATGAGGTGATTTTTATGTATATGACGACTCAACGGAAACGGCTCTTTCAGTTTTTTAACATCCATCCAGATTCTTCCTTTTCGGCCAAAGAAATACAAGCTCAGTTAAACCAAGGGAATGACTCTCCCATAAGCCTTAGCGCCGTGTATCGCAATCTTTCTTCCTTGTCAGAGGCAGGACTGATTTTAAAATCTGTGGACAGTGATGGACAGGAAACTAAGTATCGATTTGTGGGAGCAGATTCCTGCAAGAACGAACTTCATATGACTTGCCTTTCCTGCGGTAAAACGACCCATGTGGATCATGCCACGGCTATGTCTTTATCCAAAGCATTGGCGGGAAACGATCAGTTTCAAATGGATGTGGGACAAACTATGATTTATGGCCTTTGTAAGGAATGCCAGAAAAAGAAATAAAATAGTTATCTGGTGATGGCCGATTTCTTTAAGATAAACTCTTTATAAAAGGGGCTGTGACATCATGCGAAAGCATTCTGTCACAGCCCCTTCATGTTTTAAAAGACCTATTTGAGTTTTTAGTTGCGGGTTGATAGTTGTTAGTTTCAAAGAGTTAATAGAGCTCATCACTACGTACTAGACACTTGTTACCTTAATCAAGTTTAAACAATCCCTCAGCCAGTTCAAAGAGGGTGCTTTTGATGCTTTGTTTTTAAGAAAAGAGTGTGTGATACAATGCGAACACATTTTGTCACACTCTTTTTTAATTTGAGAAAATTTCGCAAATCTATTGACAAAGTGAAATCTATTGTCTATAATGGGTTTCGAATTTGCGAAGATGTTGCAAATTTAGACTTGCAAGAAGTTGGGAAGTCTCACATTCTAGACCATATGAGAAAAACCAATTCAGTACAAGGGGATGGGATTTCTAAATAGATATGGGTCGTTTTTGACAAAATCTATATGTAAATGGTTCTCTTTAGTTTATTGTAAAGGAGTTTTGGCAATGAAAAAAATATTCATGGCGATAGTAGCTATGGTGGCTTGCTTGATCGGTGCAGTAGCTCTCACTGGTTGCAGTGCTGATAAAAATGCTGCTTCTTCAGCTGCTCTTTCTGGTGCATCGGAAAAGAAACTTCATATCGTAACCACCAATTTCCCAAGTTATGATTTTGCTCGTCAGATTGTAAAAGATAAAGGCGAAGTGACTATGTTGGTTAAACCTGGCACAGATATTCACAGCTTTTCTCCATCGCCTAAGGATTTAAAAGAAATCGCTGATAGTGATCTTCTGATTTATACTGGTGGTGATTCCGATGAATATGTAGGCAAGATCTTAGACTCTGCTGGCAAGAAACCAGGCTCTGTATTCAAAATGATGGATGCGGTTAAACTTTCTGAAGAAGAACATCCAGAAGGCATGCAGCCTGAAGAAGAGGAAGAAGGAGAAGACGATAAAGACGAAGGTCCAGAAATGGATGAACACGTATGGACTTCTCCAGCTAATGCCATTGAAATTGTAAAGAAATTAAATGAATCTATTTCTAAATTGGACAGTGCTCATGCAGATGAATATCAGAAAAACACAGATGCCTATGTGAAAGAACTCACTGATTTGGATAATAGCTTCCGTGATGTGATTGATCATTCAGCTAGAAAAGAAATTATTGTAGGGGATCGTTTTCCATTCCTGTATTTCGTGAAGGAATATGGTCTTTCCTATTATGCCGCTTTCCCGGGATGCTCTAAGGATACAGAAGCTAATCCTCAGACCATCGCTTTCTTAATTGATAAAGTCAAAGAAGATAAAGTACCTGTAGTTTTCCATATTGAACTGTCCAATCAGCAAATGAGCCGTTCTATTGCAGATGCTACAGGGGCTAAAGATATGCTTCTTAACTCCATTCATAATGTAACCCAGAAAGATTTTGATGCAGGTGTTACTTATGTGGATTTAATGAAACAAAACGTTAAGACCTTGAAGGAGGCACTGAACTAAATGAGTCTATTGGAATGCCGAAATCTTTCTTTCTCTTATGAAGGAAAGATGGTATTAAGCCATGTAAATTTCTCTTTGGAAAAAGGAAGTTACCTGGGCATCATTGGTGAAAATGGGTCTGGTAAAAGTACGCTTCTTAAAGGAATTCTAGGGCTTAAGAAACAGACGGCAGGGGAGATTCATTTATATTTACCTACCCATCAGCGGGGAATGGGCTACTTGCCACAGCAGCAGACCATGAAAAGAGATTTTCCAGCCAGCGTGTGGGAAGTTGTTTTATCCGGTAGGCTAAGCCAGCTTACTTTTCCCTATATTTATAAAAAGACAGATCGAGACTATGCGGATCATATACTTCAGTTTCTTAAGCTTTCCTCTTTAAAAAATCATGCTTTCCGCGAATTGTCGGGAGGTCAGCAACAAAGAGTTCTTCTGGCTCGGGCATTGGTTGCTGGTAGCCAAGTATTGGCACTAGATGAACCGGTGACTGGTTTGGATCCTCGCATCACAGAAGAAATGTATACCATGCTGGAGCGTTGTATCCACGAGCTGGGATTGACTATTTTAATGGTTTCCCACGATTTGCCACGGGTGTTCCAAGAGGCACATCAGATTTTATGTTTAGCAAGAGGAAAACAAATTTTCTTCGGCTCTACAGAAAACTTCCTTAAAGAACATCCTGAAGTGTTACAGCAAGGGAGGCTGCTCTAATGTCTCTCATTATGGAAATGTTGCAGTATCCATTTATGGTTCGTGCGCTGATGGTAGGAACTATGATTGCGATCTGCGCT
>DJPC01000158.1:6620-10759 GCA_002439665.1 Dialister sp. UBA6422 | reverse complement strand
GGCGCTTCAGAAGCAGGAGATGGTTCCTCTACGACCACATCTTCATCAGGTGCAGAAATATCAACCACTGCCATCTTCTTGTGGAACATCCCAAAAAGTCCACTAGAAGGCTGTTCTACTACATGGACAACCGCTTCTTCACGGCTAATCCCCAGTTGTTCCAATCCTTGGGATACAGCCGCTTCAATGGTCTTTGCTGTGATTCTTACAGTTCTCATTTCGTTTCATCAGCCTCCCCAGTAGCTTCTGCTAGATCTTTGGACTCAGCTTTGACCGGTTTGTTATCACCGGCATCTTTTACATCTTTATTAGAAGATTCTGCTTTAGGTGCAGCATCTTTCTTATTGTCAGATTCAGCTTCCCCTTTCGGAGCCCCATCTTCTTTTTTCTTAACTACTTTTCTGATCACCTTTTTGCGGATGATTTTCTTTTTCTTTGGTTCTGCTTTTGGCTGATTTTCGCCATGTACAGTCAATGTACCTTTGGATTTGGTATTTCCAGAAAGGCGTTCCACCATTTCATCACGATACATAATGGTCTGCTGTACCAGCTGATACAGGTTACATACAATCCAGTAAATAACCAAACCACTTGGGAAATTAAGAGACATCCAACCAATCATGATCGGCATAAGAAGAAGCATAGTCTTCTGATTGCTCGGTGCATCTTTGGGTGTAGTCTGCCAAGAAATAATAAAAGTAGATGCAGCAGAAAGAATAGGAAGAATATAGGTTTCATCCGGTACTGCCAAACTTTCTAGCCACAGAAAACTTTCATGGGCCGGATCGTAAGCAAATCCCTGCAATGCATAATAGATAGAAACCAAAAATGGCATCTGAATCAGAAGAGGCAAACAACCAGAGAGAGGCGATGCTCCATTTTCTTTATAGAGCTTGCCCATTTCTTCACGAAGTTTCTGTGGGTCATTTTTATATTTCTTCTGAATCTTCTGCATCTCCGGTTGAATCGCCTGCATAGCCTTCATAGACCGGATCTGTTTCAGTGCTAAAGGAAGCAATAATGTTTTGATGATAACTGTCAAAACAATAATAGCAATCCCATAGCTAGGGAATCCCATGTCCTCTGTCATTTTGTAGCAGAATTCCAGGCATACGCGCATCACTTCTGCCAAGAATCCAACAAACTGGGACAAAACGGGAATTTGAAAATCGCTCATGAGTGACTCCTTATACGGCCTATATTACAGCCGCTAAATACCCGAACCTTCTAAATTTCAAGAGTTCGGTGAGTTTTGGGAAAATAGATTTCGCTTGTTATGATGCGGAAATAGAACGCCAACCTATAGTGAAAAGTTAGGAATGAAGAGTGCCAAATAACAGGAACAGCGCTTAATTCATATAGGGCTGCCATACCAACACTCCTTACTCTTAATCGCTTTTACATATAAAAAAGACAGCCTTCTTCACGGCAAAGGATCATAGCCGCCCTTATGAAAAGGGTGACATTTTGAAATCCGTTTGATCGCGAGCCAGCTGCCTTTTAGGGCTCCATATTTTTGCAGTGCCTGCAATGCATATTCACTGCAGGTCGGATAGAAACGACAGCAAGGAGGCTTTAATGGAGATATAAAAGTTCTATAAAATCGAATCAAAGCGATTAAAAAAACTTTCATGATTATTTCACCAGGATTCCAGCTTTACGCCACAAGGATAAAATAGCTTTCTCCGCTTCCTGATAGGTTACCCGAGTCAGGAATGCGCCTGCCAGCATAACGGCTTCCGTATTCGGCTTAATCTCAGTCATATGAAGGCGATAAACTTCTTTCATAAGACGCCTAGCACGATTTCGTGCAAAGGCATGACCGATCTTCTTTGTCGAAACAAAACCGATACGAACAGTACTTCTCTTGGTTTTCACCACATAACAAAGTCCCGCTCTATTGCTGAACCGTTTACCGGACCGATAAATTCTACGGTAATCCCTGTTCTGTCTTATACGGGAAGACCGGGGGAGTGTGAACCCCACCCTCTCCTCGTTTTCTTCTAGATTAGGCACTTAATACCTTTCTGCCCTTTGCTCTTCTTCTCTTCAGAACAATACGGCCTGCTTTTGTCTTCATACGAGCGCGGAAACCGTGGGTCTGTTTTCTCCAGTGGTTGTTCGGCTGGAATGTCATCTTTGCCATGTATAAACACCTCCTTACATCGTGGTCGTGCTATTGCGTGCACCATAACAGAATAATTATATCTAAGTCATAGAAACATGTCAATGAGAAATAAATCAATAAAGGAAGAAATTGCGGGAAATTTCCTATTTGGGGAAGTGACAGTAAGAAATGCTGGGAACGTATCTTACTGATCCTTAGCCACCAGTCACCTATTTCGTTTTCCAAAGTAACATGGCACTTCCTGCTACGATCAAGATACCTCCAACCCAAGAGGAAAGTGTCAATTCTTCTCCCCAAAGAAGCCAGCCCGCCAGGATGTGAAACAGAATCCCGGTATACATGACAAAAGTAACAATCATAGGATGTATATGGGTACACCCCCACGTGAAAGCCACCTGTGCAAAAATAGCAGAAAAGGAAAGCGCAAAGAGCCAAATCCATTCTTCTCCCTGCGGCATAGGGATAGTATAAGGCACCATGAGCAGAAAACCACCCACCATACTATAGAACTGGAAATAAAAAACGATTTCTCCCCCTGAATGACCGCCTCGCTCTGTCAATTTTCCTATGCAAGTATAAGCACAAGCAGAGCAAAAAGCAGAGGCTACACCAATCAAAGCATATCGATTAAAAGAAGAAAAATTCCATACTTGAAGCACCGTAACCGCCCCTATGGCAATCACAAACAACCAAGGCAAGATCGGCCCTGATGGTGTACTTTTTAAGAAAAGGGGTGATAAAATACACATAAAAAATGCTGCCAGTTGGACAAGAATCTCTGCATCTCCCAAAGTCAATCCTTTGAGGCAAAAAAAGAAGAGTAAAATACCAAGACCGCCCATCATGCCCCGCACATGAAGAAGCATCCGATCTTTTCCTGAAAATAAAGGAAGCCCTTCTTTTCTCGCAATCAAGGGTAGAAATAAAAGCCCCATTAGCCCTCGCGCAAAAGTCAATTCCCCTGTTCCTAAATGACCGATTGCTTTTGCACTGACATCCATGACAGTGAAAAGCAACGCTGCCAATATAGAAGCCAGGATACCTAAGGTCATTTCAGAAGGAGATGATTTCATTGTATTTATATGCTCCTTTACTTAGATCATAATGACATGATATAGCAATCATATGTTTACTGCGGTATTTCCAAATGATCACACAGTGTCTTCGCCCATTCGCCAGCTCGTTTCAAATCTTCTTCATTAGGATGTTTTTCTGCTTCTTCCAATCTAGCCAAACGAGCCGCATCCATAGTATGTGCTGTTTCTTGTGGCAGTCCGGCTATCTTTTTCTGATGAAAAGAATTCACTCTTCCCTGGCAGATAAAAGTCCCTATGCAGCGGCTACTTTGGGGCAGCAAAGAGGCTGCATTGGCAAGATACAATTTCGCCTTTTCTGAATCTGGATAAATACCAGCGGTTGCAAAAATAGCCACCTTTTGATTTTCCAAAGAGGTAAGTACTCCCTGTGCTATAGGATCTGCCCCTCTTCGATACCCCCAAAATCCTACGAAAATCAAATCATAAGAAGAAAGGTCTTTTCCCTGTCGCCCTTCTTCTTGGATTTCCTTCTGACCTGGCAAAGCCTCATAAATGGCTTCTGCCACTTTCTTGGTATTCCCTGTGCGGGAACTCCAAAGTACTAATGATTTCATTCTTGCATCCTCCTCTATCAATGCATAATGCACATGCCTAGGATACCTTGTAATAAAGAAAGTCCTACCACACTCCCCCAGCTAATATCTATCCAAGGGACACACTCTTAAAACTTCTTCCTTATTGGATACCTCCGCATGAGCTATTCATTATCTTATCCACTTCTTTCTTTTCTGTCAAAAGTTTGACACCATATTCCATTCCGATTATGATGAAGAAAATCATTGGTATAGGGATAAAAATAAATTATACAACAAAATCTACTTCAGACACTTGTTAACTGCCTATGCACACCATTTAAGAAGGGAGGTGCTTTCCATGTCCCTGCGCCGCTGGATTATGCATGTAGATATGGATGC
>DJPC01000158.1:0-6586 GCA_002439665.1 Dialister sp. UBA6422 | reverse complement strand
TTCTTTGCTTCTGTAGAGCAGAGAGATCATCCAGAATGGAAGGGGCTACCTGTAATTGTCTGCGGAGAAAGCCGCCGTGGAGTAGTAGCCACAGCTTCTTATGAAGCCAGGAAATATGGCATCCACTCTGCTATGCCCGCTATGAAAGCTAGAGAACTATGTCCTCATGGTCTTTTTGTACCTCCTCGCTTTGATGCCTATAAAGAAGCTTCTGATATGATTCATCAGATCATGCTTCACTACGCTGATGCCTATGAACCCATTTCATTAGACGAAGCCTTCTTAGACATCTCTGGAATGGGCAGCCAATATCCTACTTTAGGTGCTATCGGTCGTGCTATCAAAAAGGAAATCTATAATAAAGTACATCTCACCGCCTCTGTAGGCATTGCACCTAATAAATTTCTTGCCAAAATGGCTAGTGATATGAATAAGCCGGATGGACTCTTCATTGTCCCCTATGGTAAAGAGAAAGACATATTGGCTCCCTTGCCCGTACGTCGCCTATGGGGTGTTGGCAAAGTCACAGAAAGAAAATTAATAGCTGCTGGATATCGGACAATTGCCCAAATTCAAAATGCCTCTCCTTTGGTTCTCCAACACATACTAGGAAACCAAGGACCCATTTTACATAATCTATCTCTAGGCCTTGATAATCGTCCTATCCAGGCCGATAGACAAATCAAATCTATTGGTGATGAATCTACCTATGAAACCGATTTGTCAGATATATCAAAGATAGAACGAGAAATTGCCATCCATAGCGACATTGTGGCGCAACGGCTACGAAAACATCACCTTCAAGCTCGCACCATTTCCATTAAGATCCGTTTTGCTTCCTTCCGTACGCTAACCCGTAGCCGTTCTATAGAAGAGGGTACCAACTTACAAGAAGATATCGACAACATTGCCAGAGACCTTCTATCTCACCTCTTTTTCTCCGAAGGCATTCGCCTGATCGGTGTCACGGCTTCCAATTTAACTCCTGAAATATCTATTCCCTCCCTTTTCTCCAAAGAAAAAGAAAAACGCACCAAAGCGGCTAAAACCATGGATGATATACAGAAAAAATTTGGAAAAAAAGCCTTGCAAAAGGGATTTTGGCTAGAAAAATAGTAAAACACGAAAAATTGGGAATAAGGGAAGAGGTGCATCAATGCATAGTCCTTTTTACATCCAATGATTTTTAGCAAGAGGAAATATTCATTTGCCATGGCATCCCAATTTTATGTACCATACCTTCACTCCTAATTCCTAACTATTTCTTTTGCGTTATAATAGAAATAGGATAGTCATTTTATCGTTCATTATGAAAGGAATATTTATCATGATTAATAAGCAGCGTATGAAAGACACGTTCACCGATTTAGTCAAAATTTATGCCCCAAGCAAAGGAGAGCGTGAGGTTTGTGATTATTTAAAGAAAAAACTCAAAGCACTAGGTGCCTCCCGTGTAATAGAAGATAATGAAGGTTCCATTAATGGAGGGAACTCTGGAAACCTGATCGCTATTTTTAACGGAAATGCAGAAGGACTTCCTAGTATCGCTTTGACAGGTCACATGGATTGTGTAGAATGCTGCAAAGGCGTTGAGCCGATTTTAGAAGACGGAGTGTTCCGTTCTAAGGGAAATACCATCTTAGGTGGTGATGATAAAGCCGGTGTGACAGCTATTTTAGAAGGACTAGCTCTCATGAAGGAAAATTATATTCCCCATGGAAAAATCACCGTTATTTTCACCGTACAAGAAGAAATAGGACTTTTTGGCTCTCGCTATTTGGAAGAACGATATGCCAAGGGTATTGACTTTGGTTACGTTCTCGATGCCGATGGCCCTGCTGGGTCTATTTATAATGCCGGTCCTTCTGAATACAAATTGAATTTTATTTGCAAAGGTGTAGCTGCCCATGCAGGTATGTCTCCAGAAAAGGGAACCAATGCTATTTCCATGGCTGCTTGCGGCATTCAAGCTTGCCCTACTGGCCGAATAGATGAAGAAACCACTTGTAATATTGGAACTATCCAGGGCGGTACTGCCAGAAATATCGTGCCAGACTACTGTGAAGTCATTGCAGAAGCTAGAAGCCGGGATAGTCAAAAACTGGAAAATCTGGTAGCTAAGATGGAAGCTGCTTTCACAGAAGCAGCCAAGAAATATCCTAAGGGAAATTTGGAAATAAAGAAAGAAAAAGCCTATGATTCTTTTGAAATCAAAGAATCAGAACCTGCCCTTCAGCTTTTCAAACAAGCCTGTGATTCCATGAATATTCCCATGCAAGTAGCTAAGAGCGGCGGTGGCAGTGATGCCAACTGGTTTGGTACAAAGGGCTTCCCATCTGTCCTTGTAGGTGTAGGTATGACAGATTTCCACACCAATAAAGAAAGCTTAAAAGAGCAAGATCTTTATGATGCTGGCCTTCTTGTTTATAAGATCATTGAAGAGGAAAGCCACTTTACAAAATAGTAACGTCTCGATAATCAAAGGGGAAAGCGATAAATAGCAACCCATAAAATGAAAAATTCTATGGACAGTAAAAAAGAATCTGGACGAAGTGAATATATTTCCACTTCACCCAGATTCTTTTTTCATAAAGAGCCTATGGATATACTTGATGAGCAGCTATGCATCCTTCCAATGACTCTAGTTTCCAAACTCGTCTTTCCCATCTGCCATCTTAGATTCTGGTTCTACTTTACAATACTTGATCTGCTGGCAAATGCATTTATCCTTCAATTTATACAGTTCCGGCAAGAAATCCATCAGTTTGTTAAAGGTATCATCATTAATGGAGTACTTGGTCCAAAGACCTTCTCTTCTTGCATTAACCACACCAGATTCTATGAGAATTTTCATATGATAAGACAACGTGGACTGGGACAGTGTGAAATTAGACAAAATATCACAAGCAGACATTTCACGACAGGACAGCATGTCTACCACACGAAGCCGTGTTTCATCAGACAGTGCTTTGAAAATAGCGGCAAATTCTTTGTAACTTGGCTGATAATCCATAAACAAACCCCTTTTACTTCTTTTTATCAATTCAATCAATCGATACATTTAAATGTATGCTTATGGTTTATTTTACCCCAATTAAAAATGGATGTCAATTGTTAAAAAAATAGAACATAACATGGAATCATTTCCATGAGAAAACGTTCAAAAAGTTTGCGATCAGAATACCCTTTTCTGATATGGACCTTTCAGCATTTCAATATATTTTTTGAGCCTCTACCCACTCCTATGACTTTTTAAATGTCCAATATCTAGGAACAAAAATATCCTCAAAAAGATTAATAGCGTAATTATCAGTAAGTCCTGAAATATAATCTACAGCAGCCTGCGGAACATTGTCATTTGCTAAGCGAAGCTGCTTTGGAGGAATGCGATTGTCATAATACTTTCCATTTCTATCTTTTTCCGTATAATATTTGAAAAGCATTTTAACCACATTGCTTCCTCGTTTGCGATCAGGAATCAAATTATCTGACATATATACCGCAGTAAACATAAATTTTCGAAAATCCAACAAGCACTGATCCCCTTGTGAGCTCATATGGATACCATCTTTTTCATCCTGCATAGAATGTTCTACTACGTCAGTCACCATGGCAGTAATCATGGAAGAATGGGTAGTACCAATACGATGCCTGATAGCTAGCGGGATATCTGAGGAAGAAATCAGCCCCATGGATTCTGCATCTTCATAATCATGGCACAGATAGGCAATCCGATCCGCATATTTAATAAGATTTCCTTCCAAAGTATGTGCTGTAAGAGAGCCGCAATGATTAAGCATACCATCTAACACTTGGATTGTTAAATTCAATCCCTCTCCATCTCGTTCTAATTTTTCTGCAATCCGTACGCTTTGCTCATTATGTTCAAAATGTCCATAGATTTCTTGTAAAGCCTGTTCACCTACGTGACCAAAAGGTGTATGCCCCAAGTCATGTCCTAGGGCAATGGCTTCTACTAAGTCCTCATTTAAACGAAGAGCCCGTGCCATAGTACGACCAATCTGTGCCACCTCCAATGTATGCGTCATACGGGTCCGATAATGGTCTCCTTGGGGTGCAATATACACTTGTGTCTTATGCTTGAGTCGGCGAAAAGAATTACTATGAAGAATCCTATCTCGATCCCGCTGAAAGGCTGTCCGCAAGGGATCCAACTCCTCTTTTCTTTTTCTTATCCCATTTTTTGTTAGAAAAGCACGCGAGCAAAGAACCTTTTCTTCGATTTCCTCAAACCGTTCTCTTGGTGTTGGCATCTGATATGACCTCCTTTTGATTTCTTAATATTTATTTCTATTATATCAAAATGTTATTTTATTCTGCTGATTTCTACAATCTAACATAACAAAAATAACGCTCCCTATAAGGTGATAACGGGTTATATCATTCTATGAAATAACCGTGCTCATCACATATGCATACAATAAATCAAGTAAACGTAGCAGAATAATAATCTTTTAATCATTTCTATAAGTGACACCTGATTCAAGTGATACTATACACATATAATCTCTATATAAAAAAAGACCGCTGTCTCAAACGGTCTTTTTTATAACAACTCAATATTTATCTCCGTAAAGTTCCTTATTTCTCTGAACAATGCTCATAATACGGCTTGCAGTTTCTTCAATAGCTTTATTGGATACATCCAAAACAGTACAATGAAGTTGACGCATCACTTCCTTAGCATAGGATAATTCATCTTCAATGCGAGCAATATCCGTATAATTAGCCGTACCAGAAAAACCAAGTGCCTTCATACGTTCACTACGAATGGTATTTAACTTATATGGATCAATAATCAGTCCAATAATGCGATACGGTGGTACCTGGAAAATTTCTTCGGGCAACTGTACTTCTGGTACCAATGGCAAATTGGCTACTTTAAATTTCTTATGTGCCATATACATGGAAAGAGGGGTTTTAGATGTACGAGATACCCCCACCAAAACTACATCAGCTTTGGTGAAGCCTGCTGGATTTTTACCATCATCATATTTTACAGCAAATTCAATGGCTTCCACCTTTTTGAAATATTCTTCATCCAATTTATGAATGATCCCTGGTTTCATCCGTGGTTTTGTATCAGAAATAGATCCCACCATATCCATCATAGGTCCTAGTATATCCACGTAACGGACATGATTTGCCTCTGCAATACGTTCAAAAGTTGCACGAAGCTCGGGGCTCACCAGGGTATGACATACCACCGCACCATGTTGTGCTGCTTCTTCCACTACCTTCTGAATTTGTTCTGCATGACGAATAAAAGGAACTCTCACAATATCGATATCTTCATCAAACTGACTGATTGTAGCCTTAGCAACACTTTCGGCCGTTTCTCCTAAAGAATCAGACACTACATATACTTCCGGTATTTTTGACAAATCTATTCCCCCTTATACTAGCGATTTTTATCACCAGATTAAATTGGTATGCAAAGTCTACTATCCATGAGAAATAAGAAATGCGAAGTCAGGAATATTGGAAGAAGTACACAATTCATAAAGTACCCCCATACCTTCTTTATGATAAAAACACTTTACCCGCTATTTATATAAAGCTCTTGCAACACGTCTAAATTGTATGCGTCGCACCTTCACACCTAACTTCTCATTCATCACTTCTGACTCTGTTATCGTATCAAAAACGTCCTCCATTGATACGGACAGTTATCTTTTCCCCTTACCTAAATCTAAGAAAAGCCTTGTAATATTGGTTTTGGAGATGCGTCCCTGGAGAACAAATTTCTTTTCCCCACCCACATCTTTAAATTCTCCTACAGGAAGACAATCAATCTCATAGTCAATGAGTTTTTGTGCAATAGATACCATATCCTCTTTAGGTTCTGCATAGATCATTTTAGATCTAGAAGTCATAACCATAGAAATCGGTACTTTAGCTAAATCTTCTCTCCCCATAGCAGCTTTTAGCAAATCTTTTCTAGAGACTACTCCTAGTACATCGTCTTCTTTTCCCACAAAAAGAGTACCAATGTCTTCCGTGAAAAGAAGAACGGCCGCATCATAAGCATTGGCTTCTGCATCAACCAATACAGGCCTAGACATACAAGACTCAGCGGTGCAAGAACGAATTTCTAAAGCGGCGGGATCTTCTCCGCCTCCTAAATAATAGTAGCCTAATCTGCGACGTGCAGCAATCACTTCCCCTGAAAGGAGGACTGCCAAGTCACCGCGCAGAGCACTTCTTGTTACGTGCAAACGTTCCGCAATCATCTCCCCAGTGATTGGGCCGTTTTCCCGTACAATGCGGGTAATTTCTTTTTGGCGGCTGGTAAGCTGCATCTTTTCCTTCCTTTTCTTCTGTCTTACAGAAATATGGCAAACCGGGACTGCTATAAAACAGCCCCGGTGCCGAAATATCCTATGTATACATGCTGATTTCCAGCATTTGATCACGAAAGCAAGGACTAGGGATTAGGAGCTAGGGATCAGGAACATAATTCTAAGTCCTAATCCCTAATCCCTAGCCACCATGACTGCTTTCATATCATATCTAGTAGTATATTATCATCTATACTCTTATATTACCACTGGTAATCTTCTAC
>DJPC01000080.1:1196-5732 GCA_002439665.1 Dialister sp. UBA6422 | reverse complement strand
CCCCATAGCAAGCATCAGCCATGGATTTTCTTAATTTCCCATCTTGCAGGATGCGGCGCACCGTATCTGCCAATTCTCCTCTTTTGACCCAATCGGCGCAGCCTTGCTTTTTCATATGAAGCGCATTGGCTCTTTCCTGTCCTGGAAGGGTATTGACCAGGACCATGGGCAAATGCATCACCATCGCTTCTGTACAAGTAAGAGCTCCTGGTTTGGTCACTAGGATCTCGCTTCTCGCCATAATATCTGCCACTTTATTGGTATAGCTATGAAGTTCTACAGGATGACGAAGATGGTCAGCCATGGCAGCCACTTTTTCATAGAGGCCAATATTTTTCCCCGTAATCACAATGAATTTAGAAATCTCATCCACCGCATCTAAGCGTCTAATATTATCCACCACATTGCCAAGGCCCAATCCGCCGCCCATGACAAGAACCGTTCCTTTTTCCATAGGAATGGGATGACTAGCCTGCTCATAAAAAGAACGTCGCACTGGAATGCCAGTGACATGAATGCGATCGCCTTCAATCTGATAAGTTTCCATCAGCTGTTTCAAATCTTCTGTAGCCACGCAGAATCCATCTAGATGGGGATCAATCCATAGCTGATGAATATCAAAATCAGTAATCACCCCCAGAAGGGGAATGGAAACACTGCCCTCTTTTTTCAAAAGGTCCGCTGCCCCAGCCGGAAAAGGATGGGTGAAAATCATAGCGTCAGGTTTCAATGTGGTAATCAGATTTTTCATCCGTCTCTTGAAGGATAAAGATAGCATTTTCTGTGAAATCTGACCAAAAGTACTGCTTTGGGAATCACTGTACAAATGGTCATACATGGATGGAAATACATCGATCATCTTAAGATACGTATCTTTGATGATATGATCCACAGAAAAGAAACGATTGGACACGAAATCAAGGACACTGACAGAATCCGCCGGATGGGTCATTTGGATTGCTTCTGCAATGGCCCTGGCAGCCTGACTATGTCCTGTGCCTATGCTTGCGGTCATTATGAAAAACTTACGAGCTGGCTCTGCCATTCCATGTCTCCTCTTATACATCAGTCATAGGTCATGTAGCCTATACGAAATATGTATCCAAAATAGTATGTGATGCCGGTGATCTGTAGCTGAAAAAGGAATACTCTCCACAGACCCACTTTCATTACCGATTGATTATAACATAGTCAAGAGCAATAAAAAAGAGAATACTAAGGAATCTCCCCCCTCCCTATCCACATCACCATATCAAAAAACAGCAGGCAGCTCATAAGCCGCCTACTGTTTTTATTCCTATCTGCTGTTATACAATCGGTTCACCATGATAGATTTCGCCATCAATATCTGGTTTGCAGCCATAGCCAATAGCCCATTCACACTTATACTTGATAGCCTGCGCATGGATATTCTTTATTTTATCAATGGTTCTGATCACCTTGCCAGGTACACCGACCACCAAAGAATTCGGTGGAATCACCGTACCGCCAAGGACCAAAGCACCAGCTGCAATGATGGAACCTCTACCAATCTTAGCACCATCCAAAATGGTAGCATGCATGCCTACCAATACATGATCTTCGATTTCGCAAGCATGGATGACTGCAGAATGACCGATTGTGACATAATCCCCAATGATGCACGGATGTGTATCTGCTACATGGAGACAACACAGGTCCTGCACGTTACTGCATTCGCCGATAGAAATATAATTGACATCCCCTCTAGCCACAACGCCTGGCCATACACTGGCATACTTTCCTACTCGTACATCACCAGAAAGAAAGGCATTCTGTGCTACAAAAGCGTTCGGATCAATCGTAGGATGTTTTCCCTTAAATTCAGTACCAGAAAAAGTATACATAGTAACTCCTCCTTTGAGAAAATAGTGCGTCATGCGAAGTGTACCAGAAGAAAGACATATCCCATACTGGAATGTCTCTCTTTAATCATTCTCCAGGGCACCCCGCTTATCAGATAGATTTTTTACTATCTTTTCTATGGTTTCATTATACACCATCTTTTATAACTTTTCCATGACATTTTTAGATAGAATATGTAATACATACATAAAAAGCATATAACATACGGCTATGCAAGTATCCATTTCATAAAAAAAGATTATGAATCATGATGGATTCATAATCTTTTCCGAAATATCTATTATTTTTCTACTTTTGCTGCATGATCCTTAAGCCCTGGGAAATCCAGTGTGGCAAACAGATCCTTCAGGGTCTCATTTCTACGAATCTGCTGGATAGAACCATCTTCATGGACCATGATTTCCTGATGACGGAGACGACCATTGTAGTTATATCCCATACTATGACCATGAGCCCCCGTATCATGAATGACAATGAGATCTCCCATGTCAATTTTCGGTAGAGCTCTTTGGATGGCAAACTTATCACAGTTTTCGCAAAGAGAACCAGTCACGTCATATACATGGTCTTTAGGCGCATTTTCTTTTCCCAGTACGGTGATATGATGGTAGGCACCATACATACCTGGACGCATCAGGTCTGCCATACAAGCATCGGTACCAATGTAATCTCTATAAATGTGTTTATAATGGATAGCCTTAGTAATCAGGAATCCATAAGGACCTGTTACCATACGGCCGCATTCGAAGGAAATACGGGTATGATCAAAGCCTTTGCCAGCCATCTTTTCTTCATATAGCTTCTTAGCTCCTTCACCCAATCCTTCCAGGTCTACCGGATCCTGTTCCGGGCGATAAGGAATACCAATGCCGCCGCCAAAATCGATGAAGGAGACAGTGACACCTTTTTCCTTCTGAATATCATTGGCCAAGTCAAACATCATACTGATGGTGCCCAGAAGTCCTGGCAGTGCCAGTTCTGCAGAAATGACCATGGTATGAATGCCGATATAAGAAATCCCCTTTTTCTTAGCCCATTCCACACATTCCATGAGTTGTTCACGGGTCATGCCATATTTAGCTTCTTCTGGCTTGCCAATGATATCATTGCCGCGAGCCATATCTGGCCCTGGATTATAACGGAAACAAATCTTTTCCGGTACAATCTGAAGCCGTTCCATATCATCCAGATTGGAAATGTCATCTAGATTCATAATGGCTCCCAATTCATGGGCCTTCACAAATTCTTCATCTGGTGTGTCATTGGAAGAAAATACAATATTATCTCCAGTAATTCCCACAGTTTCTGCCAAAACCAGTTCTGCCATAGAGCTGCAGTCAGCACCTACATCTACGGTTTTGAGACTTTTCATAATCCAAGGATTTGGGGTCGCTTTGACTGCGAAGTATTCATGGAAATTGGGATTCCAAGAAAATGCTTTCTGCAAACGCTTAATATTATGTAAAATACCTTTTTCATCATAAATATGAAAAGGAGTGCCATAGGTTTTAGCAATTTCTCTAATCAGTTCAGCACTGAATGGAATTTTCTTTTCGTTCATGTAAAGGAAACCTTCTTTCTAATAAGGATAGTAATGTAAATTGATGTTTCATTATAACATATGAGAATTATTATTGACTAGCGTTTTTTAGTAAGAAATCAAGGAAACCGTGCTAAAGACGGATCGATTTTCTTAGACCTTTTTCCCCATTTCCTGCGGTCAAGTTCTCCGCCAGACACAAGGTACTAAAATTCGCACAAGAAAAGGATGTGAAGGCCAAGAGAGCTTTCACACCCTTTTCTCGTCATAGTTGGAGATAGAAAATATCAGAATACGTTATAGTTTCCACATTCCTTCTTACCTATCCAATTATTTATTGTCCGCATTGGTCACTGCTTTTTTGCTATATTCATCTGTCCATTTTTTGAAATTTCCGTTATCTGTATTTTCTTTAATGACTTCATTCACTACAGCCAGGACATCTTCATTGCCCTTCTGAATAGCAGCAGCAGAATTCTTCACCGCATTAGGGAATTTGATATCAGAGAACATAAGATCATCATTAAAGATGACATATTGCTGACCTACGATGCCCTCTACTACAAGGCCGTCCACTTTACCATGTTTCAGTTCCAAAACCACTTCCGGCACATGAGCTAAGCCAACGATTTTAGCATCTTTGATTTTTTCTTTAGCCAAGGCTTCCTGGGTAGTAGATTTCTGTACCCCAATGGTTTTACCATACAGGTCTTCTACGGTTTTATACTTATCAGCATCCGCTTTTTTGATAATAACCATCTGCTCTGTTGGCAGGTAATTGTCAGAAAAGTCCATGGTCTTTCTTCTTTCATCGGTGGGATTGATTCCTGCGATAGCCAGATCCACTTTGCCGCTCGTCAAAGAAGTAAGAAGAGCCTGGAAATTCATATCCTGCACTTCCAGTTTAACTCCCAACTTGTCTGCTACTTTCTGTGCCAGTTCCATATCGATACCAATGACTTTCTTTTCCCCCACAGAAGTATCTACGAATTCATATGGCGGATAGCCAGATGCGGTACCTACGACCAGTTTCCCTTCTTTTTTAATTTTCTGCATCAAAGGGCTTTCTTTCTGTGTAGTAGCTCCAGAAGAAGAAGCTGGTTTGCTGTCAC
>DJPC01000080.1:0-1191 GCA_002439665.1 Dialister sp. UBA6422 | reverse complement strand
CCCGCCGCAACCTGCCAGTGTAAAAGCAGCCGCTGCTGCCATCCCCAATGCTGCCAATTTGAAAAGTTTACTATGTTTCATCATATTCATGCACCCCTTCTACCATGATTTGGTGGCTCCTTCTTCTTATGAGCCTTCGTTTTGTATGGATAGATAATAGCATCTTTATACACATATGTCAATAATTATTCAATATATTTTCTTGTATTTTTTCTCTATTTCATAGGAAAAAGGAAAAAATCCTTGTAAAATCTATGTAATTGGACTGTATTTCTAATCTGCTATAGGTGCAATGGAAAATACTTTATACATGAATATGCATGAATATTTTGAAAATAAAACTAAGCGATGCGATCACTTTTGATAAAAATCTTTCATGCGATCTACCAATGAGAAAACGGCAAAGAAAAAGCAGCAGGAAATGGGATATCCCCATGTCCTACTGCTTTTATCCATTTTTATTTTGCCTTTTCTACAGCCAGTTTACTGTATTCATCTACCCACTGGTCAAATTTTCCAGATTCTGTATCTTCTTTGATGATATCATTCACGATTTTCATCAGGTCATCATTGCCTTTTTTCATAGCCACAGCAGATACTTTCTTAGCTCCTTCAAACTGTACATCTGCCAGTGCCAGGTCATCATTGAATACCAAGTACTGTTTGGTGACTACCCCTTCTAAGACAATGCCATCCAATTTGCCATTCTTAAGCTGCAAGATCGCATCTGGCACACTGGAAAGTCCCACCGCTTTAGCTCCTTCTACTTTCTGTGCGGTAGCTTCCTGGGTGGTGGATTTTTCAGCTCCCAGTGTCTTTCCCTTCAGATCCGCCATGGTCTTATATACATGCTGATTCTTTTTGAGCACCAGAAGCTTCTGTTCTGTGGGTAAGTACAGGTCAGAAAAAGCCATCACTTTTTCACGTTCCGGTGTAGGAGATACGCCGCCTACGGCAATATCTACTTTTCCAGCCGTAACAGAAGACAGGAGGGCAGAGAATCCCATATCCTGTACTTCCATAGGAACACCCAATTTATCAGCAATCTGCTGACACATTTCCATATCAAGACCGATAACCTTCTTGTCTGGAGAAGTGGCATCTACAAATACATATGGCGGGTAACCAGAAGAGGTACCCACAATGAGCTTGCCTCTCTTTTTAATGGTTTCCATCAAATTTCCCTGCGCC